>NZ_CBCRZX010000022.1:0-35350 GCF_965137155.1 Stackebrandtia soli | reverse complement strand
GGTCCAGGAACCGCCCCACACCGGGGTGTCATTGTCAGCCGACGAAGTGCTTCCAGGTGAGTGGGCCTGCGACCCCATCAGCCGTGAGAGCGCGCGTGGTCTGGAACGCGCGGACGGCGGCGGCCGTCGCGGGCCCGAAGTCCCCATCCACTGTGACGCTCTGCTCGTGCCGGGTGAGCTGCGTCTGAACGGCCGTCACAGCATGTCCGGTGGAACCTTGTCGAGTCGTCACGACGAGCACCGGCCAGGTGGCCGGTCCGACGATGCCGTCGACGGTGAGACCGTTGGCCTGTTGGAACGCGCGGACGGCCGCGTCCGTCAGCGGCCCGAACCTTGAGTCCGTCGACGTTTCGAAGCCATGCTGGTTCAGGAAGTACTGAAGCGATCGGACGGGGTCACCGGCCGCACCGTCGCGAAGGGTCGGCCACACCGGCACCCTCGGCGGGGGCACGTCGTCGCCGAGAAGCGCGGTGACCTCGGCCCTCAACCGCGGAAGCATGCCGAACAGGACGTCACCCGGGCACGCGGTCGAATTGATCTGTCGGTGGCCGACGATGCTCGACGTGTTCGGGTTGATCTGGTACTGCTGGCAGATGTAGGCGCACAGGCGAACCAGCGACGCCCACAGTTCGGCAGGCGGGGCGACGTCGGTGTAGAGGCCTTCGTTCTCGATGCCGATCGAGTTGAAGTTGCCTCCGGCGGCGTGTGCTCCGAACACGAATCGGGTGCCGCCCTCTTGAAGCAGCGGGAGGCTGTGTGCTCGGCCTTCGGTGATGTGGCCGCCACGGCTGACTCCGAAGTGGTCGCCGACGTCCGGGTGGCCCAGGCTCATGTGGTAGTTCTGGCGACTACGGCTCATGGCGTAGGCCGCCTCGAGCGACGTGTCGGACGTGTTCGCCGTCGCCATGTGGTGCACGACGATGACGGTCGGCCGGTAGTCGTTGATGGTGAGTTCCTCTGTGGGCGTGCGCGCACCCCATGAGGCTCGTGAGTGGATTGTCGGCGGTGTGATCGCGGCGCTCGCGGTTCCCGGTGCTGCGGTGACGAGTGCGGCGCCGCCGATGGCGGCACCGGTCTGCAACAGTCCACGACGTGTGAAGGGTGTCATTGTGCTCCTCGGTAGTGGGGATCGGTTGTGATTCTTGTAGCCCCTGGTGCTCCAACGCGTCCATTATTGGCGGCATTGATATAACGATTGCCGTCAATGCTTGGGTCAGCGTCAACACCTAGGTCGAGTCGCGTCAGATGTCGTGGAGCTCGGTATGCCTCCCGCAGTCCCGCGACCGCAGGCGTCATTTCGTCACGATCGGGAGCGGATCTGTTCGAGAGGGCGGGGACCGACGATCGCACGATTCCCCGGTGCCAGGCTCAACGAGCTTCCGCACTTCACCAATTGAGATCGACGAGCAGAACATCCACTTCGTCCACGTCCCGTCCTCCCGGTCAACAGGTCGGCGCGGTCCGGACCTGAAGCGGTCACCCCCTACCGCGGCTGGGGCCCGGTCTAAACCGGCTCGGGCGGCGTCCGGTCGGGGGTGACCGTGCGAACGTCTCGCGACACCAGCGATATCGTCGTGATGACCACGAGGAGGAGCCCACACCCGAGCATCGCGTGCTTGGCACCGACCAGGGCGACCGCTGGGCCGGCGAGCATGAGTCCAAGTGGGGACATGAGCATCGAGCCGAGCGAGTCGTACGAGCTGACCCGCGATAGCGTCGTCGGCGAGACGAGGGACTGCACTGTGACTGACCACAGCACCGCGAGCAGGCTCATCCCGACCCCGGTAAGGAAGATCGCCGCCATTATCATCCACAGGGGAGCACCCACGCCCAGAAGGAGGAAGGGCGTCGGCATCGTCAGGGCGATCGCGACGACACCCGAGAAGATTGTGCGGCGCGGCCTCCATCGCATGGCGAGGACGGCGCCGACGAGCGTCCCCGCTGCCTCGAACGCGAGGAGCATGGACCATGTCGCTGCTCCACCGAGATCGCTGAGCGCCAGCGCCGGTCCGATGACGCTCAGCGCCGCGCCGTGGACGGCGAAGTGAAGCGACGACTGGACGACGACGATCCACAGCCACTTCTGCCGGGTAAACGCGCCCCAGCCGTCACGGAGATCGCTCAGGAATGAGGAGTCGTTGTCGCGAGGGACGCTGTAGCGAAGTCTGACACAGACGAAAAGCACTGCGGCAATGGCGGAGGCAGCCGAACAGAAGAGCAGCGTGACCCCGCCTCCCACGATCGAGATGCTGATCCCGGCCCCGAGGAGGCCCAGGATGCGGGCCGAGTTCCGGACGATCCCCACGAGCCCGTTCGCGGCGTGCAGCTGTTCCTTGCGTACGAGTTCGGGAACGATGGCGGCCAAGGCCGGGTTCATGACGGCGATGCCGATGCCGGACAGCAACGCCGCGATGGCGAGCGTCCACCACGGCCCCCGGGCATCGATCATCATCACCCCGATGGAACCGAAGGCGAGTGCCGATAGGACGAGGCCGACGACGATGACGCGGTTTCGGGCGAGCCGGTCCGCCAGGACCCCGCCGACGAGGATGAGCGCGACGAGCGGGATTGTCTGGGCGGCCATGACGACCGACAGCTGCGTCGGAGTACCACTCAAGTCTTGGAGGAAGCCGAAAGCAAGGGCGACCGGTGCGACCACTGAGCCCATGATGGCGAGAAACCGACCGATGAGGAGCAGGAGGAATGCCCGGTCGGTGAGCAACTCGCGCTCCTCCCGCCCCAGGAGGCGCGCGGAGAGGGCGCGCCGCTCGGTAGCACTGTCCTGAATGGGGGTTTTCGTGCTCATCGGTCACTTCTTCGTCCGGCGAAGGGGAGGCACCCGGGCACGCCTCCGAGGCAGATCGCCCAGACCAGACGGCTGGAGGTCGTCATGGACGTGGTCGATGCATGAGGTTCGGGCGCGCTGGGGCACGCCCGTCGCGGGGAGGACCGCCTCCGGCCGATCGCCGCAGCGCGACCGTCGGATACCGCAGACTTCCCGATTCTGGAGGAACCGGCCCTCCCCGTCCTCCGGGTGCTTGTGCGGATCGTAGCTGATGCCCTCGCCGTCCCGAACAACGTTCTGCTCAACGAACACGTTGCGTCCCACCCCGACCGAGGGGGTAGGCGTAAATCCGCAGGGTCTCGTTGGGGCGCCAACCGACGACGGCCGCACCGGGGCCGTCNTCGGTCACCCATGGACCGATGGAAGTCACCATGCAGTCGAATGATTGTCCCCGAACGGGTTTGATGCCATCGATTTTTCGCGCATTCCCGCCGGACCCGTGACATTGTTACTCGGCGCCGTGGTTGAGCGCGAGACGGCGACACATGATGAGCGTCTGGGTCAGGACCTGTCCGTCGCGGTGATGTGGTCGAGGGCGTCGTGGATGAGTTCGGCGCTGGTGCCGACGTCCATCGCGATTCCCTGATGGCCGCCGGGAAACTCGACCGCCTTGACGTCGAGTAGTTCCGCGAGCGCCCGCGCGGAGTCGAGCGGTACACCCGCCGGGGAGGTCACTCCGATCCCGACGACGATTCGCGGGGAGGCGGAGCGCAGCGCGGAGATGTCGGGTTCGAAACTCAGGACGGGCAACAGCACGTGGCTGAAGAAGTAGTCCATGTTCCCCTGTATACGGCCCATCATCTCCAGGACCTCGGGTGGCAACTGGGACGGGTCGGGCATGACGGGAGGAGCGCCGCCGTCGATGGTGGCCATGAACTTCAGCATGGCGGCGCCCACTCCGTCGGTCCGGTAGGTGTCGTGGACTTCCTGGAACGTCGCCCGCCACCGCGCGCTGGCGGTGAGGAGCTCGGGAATCGGGGGTTCGTGGGCGATGAGTGCTCGCACCCGGTCGGGGTGACGTGCGATGAGGTCGAGGCCGGTGAGTGCTCCGCCGCTGGTGCCGACGACGTAGGCCGGCGCGGCGCCGAGGGACGTGATCAGGCGGTACGCGTCCTCGCTGAACGCCGGAACGTGTTGATCTTCGGCGGTACCGGTCAGGCCGCTGCGGGAGAGTCCACGCTGGTCATAGGTGACGACGGTGTAGCGGTCAGCCAGTTGAGCGGCGAGCCCGGCGAGTGACCCGGCGTCGGCGGGAGCTCCGGGGATCATCAACAGGAGCGGTCCCGAGCCGCGGACTTCGTAGTACAGCCGTGCGTCGCCGACGTTCAGGGTCGCGGTGGTCGTATGTGTCATGTGGTCTGTCCGTTCTGGTGTGTTGGGGTCGCCGGTCGGTAGGTGAGTTCGATGACGCCGGTCGGGTAGGTCGCGGATCGAATGAGGGTGAGGGGTACGTCGGTGGCGTCGTCGGGGAAGAGCCGTCGTCCCGAGCCGAGCACGATCGGGTGGACGAACAGGCGCAGTTCGTCGATGAGTCCGGCGTGCAGCAAGGTTCGGGTGAGCGTGATGCTGCCGGAGAGCAGGATGTTCCGACCGGGCTCTTGTTTGAGACTCGTGACGGCGTCGACGAGGTCGCCGCCGATGATCGTCGAGTTCGTCCATTTCGGTGCGGTCAGAGTGTTTGAGGCGGCGAGCTTTCGCATGCCGTTGAGGTGGTCGGCGAGTTTGCCGGTCTGATTGGGCCAAGAGGTGGCGAACGCGTCATAGGTGACTCGTCCCAGCAACAGGGTGTCCGCCGAGGCGTGCATGTCGTTGATCGCGGCGACCAGTTCGTCGTCGACGTACGGGAAGTGCCATGTCTCGGGTGCCTCGACGACGCCGTCGAGGGAGATGAACTGGCCTGTCACGATCGGGCGTTGGATGGCCATGGTGGTTGCTCCGTTCGGTGGTTGTGGCGACCGACGGAAATCGTCGGCGCGGACTGATCGGTCTCAGCGCGGGTCGACGGCTCGCGCCGTCAGGAGATAGGCGGTGACGCCGGAAACGGCGAGCCAGGTGACGGCACCGGCGGCGAGCACGAGGCGGAAGTCTCCCGTGGGGATGCCGGCTCCGGCGAGCGCGAGGGCGGCGATGACGGCGACCACGCTGGCCAGGCGCGGGCGTGTTCGCCGCGTCTGGCGAAGCGCCACGCGAACACGATCACCACCGGGCGATGAAGCGTGTGTATGTAGTGGACATATCGAACTCCCCCTCGCGCGTTTTCGCAGGTGTTTCGCGGACGTTGTCAACGATCCGTCGGGCCGAGCCGATCTTCAAGTCGTGTTCCGGCTACGGTCGTTGCGTCAGGAGCAACGATGGGAACGGGATGTTGGAACGGGATGTTGGAACGGCAGGAAATCGACGTGTTGCTGGCCCTGGCGGAGGAACTGCACTTCGGACGAACCGCCGCTCGGGTGCGATTGACAACCGGGCAGGTCAGCAAGATCCTCAAGAGAATCGAACGACGTTGCGGTACGGACCTGTTCGAACGGACGAGCCGCGTCGTTCGATTGACGCCGGTCGGCGCCACGTTGACGAGTGAGCTGCGGCCCCTGGTCGAGGGCATCGACGCAGCGGTTCGCCGGGCCGTCGACGCGGGGCGGGGCGTCACCGGCGTGATCCGCGTCGGGTTCATGGGAGCCGGGACTGAGCAGCTGGTGTTGAACGCGGTCAACCTTTTCGCCGCGCGGCATCCTGAGTGCGATGTGCACATCTACGAGGCCCAGTATCAGGATTCGCGACCGAGCCTCGTCGACGGCACGACCGACGTCATCGTCGCCGCGTTTCCATATCCGGGAATGGTCGAGGGACCGGTGTTGATGTCGGAACCTCGACTGCTCGCGGTCTCGACACGACATCCCTTGGCGCGCCACGACAGCGTCTCCGTCGAGGTGTTCGCCGATCACCCGGTGGTGCAGCTCCCCACCGACATGGCGGAGGAGTTCCGCCGAGACCGCACGCCCGCGCGCACCCCGTCGGGCAGGCCCACGCTGAAAGGGCCGGTCGGCGCCACGTTCGGGGACATGCTGACCTTGGCAGCGCTCGGAAAGGGCGTGTATCCAGTGGGGGCGTATGCGGCGCGGTATCGTCCCCGCCCCGACCTGGTGTACGTGCCGATACATGACGCGCCACCGATTCGATCGGGGCCGGTGTGGCGCGCGACCAACGACACCGCGCGGGTCCGAGCGTTCGTTCGCGCGGCGGTCGACGCGAACCTGGACCCCAATTTTTGAGCGTGTTACTCCTGCGGTGTAACGGATTTCCGGATCGGTTTCGACGTCGCAGGGGCGCTCGCGGTGCCACCAAGTTGGACGGCTCCGGCGGTGGGACCGCGTCGCCGTGTGGCCCGGTGGCACCGCGCCCGTGAATCAGGGTTACTTCAGATCCGCCGATTGGCGGGGGTCTCATGCGGTGAATCGCCGCCACGTTTGAGGGCCCGCCTGGCCGTCGACACCGATGCCTCGGGCGGACTGGAACGATCGGACGTTCGTGGCCGTCTGCGGACCGAAGTTCCCGTCGACGGTGGTGGCGTATCCGTGCCTGGTCAGTTGGCTTTGGACGGCGCGGGTCGCGTCTCCCGTGGAGCCCTGTTGGGTGGTCACGACCAGTTTCGGCCAGGTCAGCGGTCCGACGACGCCGTCGGCGCCGAGGCCGTTGGCGCTTTGGAACGAGCGAACCGAACCGGCCGTGGCGGGTCCGAAGTTCCCGTCGACGCTCGTGGCGATGCCACGATGATTCAGGAAGTACTGGATGCTGCGGACATTGTGGCCGGTGTCGCCCTGACGAACGGTGGGCCATTGCGGGTCGGTCGGTGGGGGCGTGGTGCCGAGCATGGTGGCGACGTCGGCTCGCAGCTGGGGCAGCATGCCGAACAGGACGTTGCCGGGGCAGGCGGTGGCCGTGACTTGGCGGTGCCCGATGATGCTGGAGGTGCTCGGGCTGATCTGGTACTGCTGGCAGATGTACGCGCACAGGTGGACCAGCGAGTTGTACTGGGCGGTCGGCGGGGCGACGTCGGTGTAGAGGCCTTCGTTCTCGATGCCGATGGAGTTGGTGTTGCCGCCCGCGGCGTGGGCGCCGAGGACGAAGCGGCTGCCGCCTTCCTGGAGCAGGGGCAGGCTGTGCGCACGGCCTTCGGTGATGTGGCCGCCGCGGCTGTTTCCGAAATGGTCGCCCACATCGGAGTATCCGCGACCGTCCATGTGGTAGTTCTGACGGGATCGGCTCATGGCGTAGGCCGCCGCCAGGGACGTGTCGCTGGTGTTGGGCGTGGCCATGTGGTGGACGACGATGACGGTCGGCCGGTAGTTGTTTATCGTGAGGGTTCCTGATGGGGGACGGGCATTCCACGCCGCGCGGGAATGGATGGTCGGGGGCGTCACGGCCGCGTGCGCGGCGCTGGGGGTGCCGATCGCGAGAGCCGCTCCGGTGAGGGCGGTGCCGCCGACGAGCACGTTTCGTCGCGTCCACTGTGTCATGAATGGTCCTTGGTGATCGAAAGGATGGGCGTCCTGTCTTACCGAATCGGACTTCAATTCACCCATAGCCAGTCATCTATGTCATGGCGGGGTGGTGAGACGGTCGATGATCCGGCTGATCGCTCGGGCCCGGGTCGCGTCGGTGCGTGCCTTCAACAGCGGCAGCATCAACGCGTATCGGCTGGATCGGTCGAGCCGGCCGAAGGCGGTCTCCGCTGAGGCGTTGGCTCGGAGCGCCGACGCGAGCTCGTCGGGGACGGCGGCGGAGCGTTGCGAGGTGTAGGCGGCGTCCCAGCGGCCGTCGGCCTTGGCGGCCGCGATCGCGTCCAAGCCCGCGGGGCGCATCCGACCGGCATCGATGAGCGCCTCCGCCTTGTCCACGTTGATCTTCGACCAGGAGCTGGTGGGACGGCGCGGCGAGTATCGCTGAAGGAAGGATCCTTCGTCGTAGGCGGTGCGTTGGCCGTCGATCCATCCGTGGCACAGTGCGACGTCAAGGGCGTCGCCGATCGTGACCAGCGTCAGCGGGGAGCGCTTCTTGGCGATGCGGAGCCAGGCTTCGGACCGGTCGTCGTGGTGGGTTTCGAGCCAGGTGTCCCACGCTGTCGCATCGCGGAATTCGAGGGGTTCCATGTCAGTCCCGGTGTTGGGCGGCCACGATGTCGCGGTAGTGCGGGTTGGTCATGACGCCGAGGATGTTGCCGAACGGGTCCACGACGGACGCGGTGACGAAGCCGTTGTCGCCGCGCGCCGTGATCGGCTCGAATATCTTGGCTCCCAGGGTTTGTAGGCGTTCGACGGTGTCCGTGAGGTCGTCCACGTGCCAGTACATGATGGCTCCGCCGGGTGCGGTGGCCGCGCCGGACGGACGGAACCGCGCGTCAACGATGCCGAGTTCCGCTTCGAAGTCGCCGACGCGGAATTCGGCGTAGGCGAGGGAACCATCGGGGCCGGGCCGCGTGAAGTACGCGTCGACTCCGAGGAATTCGGTGTACCAGGCGGCGGCGGCCGTGACGTCGTCCGCCCAGTAGTTGATGGTGCTGAAGCCGCGCAGGCTCATTCGTTGTCCCCGTTCGTATCGTCGGCGACCCTCGCCGACCGGGCGACGCTAGCGCATGGGACTGACATCCGACCGCCGTGACGCGCTCAGCCGTGGACGTACGGTGTCGTCGTGGCGAGACGGACGAAGCCGAGCCGCCGCAGGATCGGTTCGCTCGTGGGCAGGGCGTCGACCTGGAGATAGTCGATGCCGCGTTCGACGGCGAGCCGGGCACGGTGCGCGACGAGGGCGCGGTAGACGCCGCGTCCGCGCCAGTGCTGCACGGTGCCGCCGCCCCACAGTCCCGCGAATCCGGCGCGGTCGTAGAACTCGACGCGGGCGGCGCTGACGGGTTCGTCTCCGGCGAGCGCGAGCACGAACGCGACGGATGCCCGATCCTCATGCCACTGCGTCCACAGTTGGCGTCGCAGGCGTCCGCCGTCGTCACCGAAGACGCGATAGTGCACCTCGATGGCGGCTTCGAGTTCCGCGTCGTTCTCGATGTCGATCACGCGAACGCCGTCGACGTCGGCACTCGTCGCGGCGATCTCCCGAGCGGGTGCGACGAGGAGCGCTTCCTCGTCTTCGGGAACGAAGCCCGCGTCGCGCAGCCGTTCGGCGAGATCGGCCGGTTCGTCGTGATCGTAGAGCTTCCATTCGAAGCGTCGATCCCCGAAGTACTCGAGTTGTTCGGCGATGACGGCGTCCGCGTTGGCCTCCGTCAAGGCGGACCAGATGACGCAGTTCCAGCCGTCCGCTCCGCTGTCCTGGCGGACGAAGAGGTCAGTGCGGTCGACTCGTGCCCCGGGTTCGGCGTCGATGTCGCGACGCATGCGCTGATCGAACAGCGCCAGTACCGAATCAATATCCATCGCCGTCAGTCCAACACGCGTGCCGCCATCGGGCAATGTCATTTCGTGTCGGCGAGCCGACGCACCAGCGTCGAGGGTTTGCCGATGATGCCGGAGGCGACGGCGCGGTTGGCGATCGGCAGTCGCGCCAGACGCAGCAGGACACGGCGGAGGATCAACTGTGCGCGTGTGGTGGGTAGGAACCAGTTGGCGGCGGACCTCCCGGCGCGCTGCGCTTCGGTGACGACGGGTCGCCAGTCGCGTTCGTATCGGGCGAGGCCGTCGGCGACGATGTCGCAGTCCCGCAGCGCGTCGGCGAGGACGAAGGCGCCCGCCATTCCGAGGGACGCGCCCTGCCCGGCCAGCAGGGACACGGCGGCACAGGCGTCGCCGAGGAGGACCACCCGACCTTTACTCCAGTGTGGAAGTTCAACCTGGGCGACGTGGTCGTAGTACACCTGTGACGGCGGCGGGCACGCGGCCAGCGCCCGTGACGTGACCCAGCCGAGTCCGCCGTAGATCTCCCGAAGCGCGGCACGCGGGTCGCTCGGGCGGTTGAGGTCGTCGCTGCGGTGCACCGCGAAGGTCGCCACCCGGCCGTCGCGCAGCCCGTAGAAGCCGAGCTGCCGATTCACCGTGTCGGTGAGACAGAACCGATTCCGGGTCGCGGCGTGCACCGTCGGGTCGCTGAACACGTAAGCCGCCGTGTGGAAGCCGAGGTACCGCAGTTCGACGTCGCCGAAGACCAGGCGCCGAACCGTGGAGTGGATGCCGTCGGCTCCGATCAGGAGGTCGCCGCGCACCGTGTCGCCGGTCGACAGCCGCACCGTGACGTCGTCTGGGCCGGTGACGACGTCGGTCACGGCGGCCCCGTAGCGCAGGTCCACGTCATCGGGCAGCTGATCGCGAAGCGCGCGTTCCAGGTCCGGACGCATGATGCTGACGAAGCGCCGGTCGACGACGTCGGCGACGGACTCGACGTCGAGCCGGGCCCGCTCCCTGCCTTTCTCGTCGACATAGGATGCTCCGGTGATGTGGTAGCCCAGTTCGTGCAGGCGCGGGGTTAGTCCGGTGGCGTCCGCCGCGTCGTAGCCGGGACCGAAAAAGTCGATCATGTATCCCTGGTCGCGCGGGCCGGGAGCCTTCTCGACGACGATCACGTCGGCACCGATGGCGGAGAACCGTTCCGCGGCGGCGAGACCGGAGATTCCGGCTCCGGCGATGATGACTCTCATGTGGTGGCCTCCGGCGCGATGAGTCGAGTCAGGACGCGTTCGGTGGTGGCGCGATCGGGTGGAGCCGTCAACGACCGGTGAAGGATCAACCCGTCCATCGTGGCCGTGACGACGGCCGCCGTGCCCGCCGCGTCGGGAACCCCGGCGAGCGCGAACCGCTCCGTCAGGGTCGAGACGAAATCGCTCAGCAGCGCCGTGACCTGTGCTCGCAAAGCGGGATCGCGCACGGCGGCCAGGTACGTCTCCGAGAACACCGGCGACGCGACGTCCGCCTCGTCCAAACCGTCCATCGCGTCGAGGAGCACTCGGATTATCCGCAGTGGGGTGTCGGCGGCGTCGAACGCCGCTCGGATGCCGACGAGGGCGTCGCGGACGACCCCGACACCCGCCTCGGCAAGCAAACGTGACAAGGAGGCGAAGTGATAGTGGACGAGGCCGGGTGTTACACCCGCGCGCTCGGCGAGAACGCGCGTCGTCACGGCCGTCCAGCCGCGCTCGGCGATCAGGTCGACGGCGGCCGCGAGCAGCCGTTCTCGAACGACCCGGCCGCGATCAGTTGTGGACATCGATGCTCCTTGCTTTGGTCGAACGCCTTGGGCGATCGACCAATACTAACGCGGCCGCAACGATCGGCGTCCAGTAGTGAATGGCAAAGACCCAACGGTATGGATGATCTTCGATGTTCGGTGAGTGTCGGCAAGCGCTGGCACCAGTGGGGCCGCATCTCGCCGGAATCGCGTCGATGATCCGTGTCGTTCATCAGCGTTGGGAAGCCGGTCCAGCTTCTCGCCCGAGAACACATTCGGAAGACCCATGCCCCAGCCAACGAACCGACCACGTCGCCGCAGCACACACCCGATATGACATCGAAGATCGTGCCTACCGTTGGTTTTGCCGTTTACTACCGGATCGCCTGATCGCTATAGTGCGACGGTGACCGATGACTTCGACCCGATCGACATCGCCACCACCGTGTTCGGTTTCGCGCGGTCTGGCGACGCGGCCCGACTGGCCGCCTACCTCGACGCAGGCGTCCCCACCGACCTCACCAACGAGTCAGGCGACACCCTGGTCATGCTCGCGGCCTACCACGGTCACGCCGACACCGTCGCCGTGCTCACCGAACGCGGCGCCGACGTGAACCGCCTCAACGATCGAGGACAGTCCCCACTCGCGGGAGCGGTCTTCAAAGGACACGACGCCGTCGTACGATCGCTGGTCGACGCCGGAGCGGACGCCGACCTCGGCACACCGTCCGCCCGCGCCACCGCCCGCATGTTCGGCCAGAACCGCTACCTCGAATGGTTCGGACCCGACCCGTCGGACTCACCCTCATGACGCCGGTCCCGAACACGAGCGGCGCCATCCACCTCGTTCGCCACGCCATGCCCGTCATCGACCCGACCGTTCCACCGGGACGCTGGCGCCTCGATGCCGCGGGCAACGCCGCCGCCCGGACCCTGCGCCCGCGCCTGCCCAGGGACGCGCGATTCCTCTCCAGCACCGAACCCAAGGCCGTCGACACCGCGACCGCGCTGGCCGACGGAGAACCGGTGACAGTCCACAGCGATCTCATTGAGGTGGGTCGACCGCACCTGGTCGACGTCGACTACCGTGCCGTCGCCGCCGCGTACCTGGGCGGGACCGTCACGCCGGACTGGGAACCCCACGCCGAAGTCGTCGCCCGATTCGACGGCGCGATACGCGAAAGCCTCGCCGCCGACACCCGACCTCTCGTCGTCGTGACGCACGGCCTCGCGATGACACTGTGGATCGACACGGTGCTCGACATCGGCGACAGGGTCGCCTGGTGGCGCCGATTGGGATTCCCCGAGCTCGTCACCGTCCCCGCCTCCGCGATCGACGGACACGGGAACTGAGGATGCTCGACTACGACGACGAGGCCGCCCACTACGACCGAACCCGAGGCGGCCGTCCACGCGCGCTCGCGGCCGCGAGCGCCATCAGCGGCCTCCTTCCAGCGCGCGCCTCGATCGTCCTCGACCTCGGAGGCGGAACCGGCGCGGTCGCAACGGAACTGACGACACCCGAACGCACCGTCCTCGTCGCCGACGCGTCCGTCGGCATGCTCCGGCTCGCGGCGAAACGCGTCGACGGTCGCTGCGCGCAGGTCGACGCCACCGTAATGCCATTCCGTGATGCCAGTGTCGACGCGGTGGTCTGCGTCTGGCTCTTCCACCTTCTCACCGAGTCCGACGTCGCCGCGATCGTGGCCGCCACCGCCCGCGTACTGCGATCCGGCGGTGTTCTCGTCACCACCGTCGACAAGCGCGACGCATCACCCAGCACCGACATCGCCACCGCGCTCGCCCCGTTGCGGCCGTATCGATCGACGGCCACCGACGCCACGGCCACGATCGACGCGCTGACCGCGCGGCACGGCCTTCGCCGCACCGGAACGGCGACGTTCACGGGCGTCGGCCAGGGCTGGACGCCGCTCGGGATCATCGACGACGTTGACGGGAGGTACTCGGCGGCACCGGATTCGATGCGGAGCGCCGTGATACGGGCGCTCTCCGGATTGCCGGACCCGGAACGTCCACGGGCCGATCCGGTGTACACGCTCGTCAGGTATACAAAGGACGTTTAGGGTGTGTCCGGCCGTGAGGGCTCCGGAGGGAGACATGACCATTGGGGACCAAGCGGGCGGAGCGCCGTCAATCCTCGTCGGACGCCACGACGTCCCAGGTCGCGAATCGGGTCAGTCCGGCCGAGTCGGCGAGGGCGACGGAGGCGTGATTGTCGAGCTGACAGCGGTACTGCGGTTCATGGCCCAACTCCAGGGCACGCGCGCTCAAGGCTCGGACCGTCTGTCGCGCCAGGCCTCGGCCGCGGAACGGAGGCAGCGTGATCACGCCCAGGTCCGCGAGGGTGGTGCCGCCCCAGGGATACATGCTCGCCGCGCACACCAGCCGGTCCTCGACGAAGGCGCCGAACACGAGCCAGTGGTCGAGCTCCACGAAGGCCTCGTCGAGTTCGCCCGAAGGTGCCTCGGACTGGAAGGCTGCGAAGAGTTCGGCGTCGTCTTCCGAGAGTTCGCGTACCCCGGTGGGAAGCCCTTCGGTGCGCAGGGCGGTCTGTTCCGCGGTCGAGAAGTAGTACAGGTGGTCCGCGCCGTTGAGTTCGAGGTCGGCGGCACTCACGGCGGACGCGAGCGCGGGCGCGTCGATTTCGGCGCCCACCTCGAAGCCCAGCCGTCGCAACAGATCCGGTGCCACCAGCACGATTCCTCCGGTGCCGACCGGATCCAACACCATGAGTCGGCGGTTCTGCGACAGAGTCGAGTCCACGACGACACGACGCGTACCGACGGATGCGGGAACGTCGCTCAACTCGACCGCACGGAACCAGTGGTCGGTGACGATACTCGAGAACATATGGCCTCCATCAGATTCGAGGACCCGTCCTCGGTCCGCGCAACCCACCGATCATGGGCGGCACCAGACTGTACCCGGAATCGGCGCTCGGCCGATAGGAGATAAATCCGCCGCGACGGCGGCGCGCCAGTCGTCGATCGCGGTGGCGTCGAAGACGGTGATCGCGGCGGGCCCGGTCGTCGTCTCCTCCAGCACGGCGTCGGGTTCGCGCATGTGGTCGGCGTGCAGGTGGGCGCGCAGCGCCGCGATGTCGCGCCAGGTCTCGACGCATCGAAACACGCAATCGTCGTCCAGATCGACGCTGAAGGCGTAGCCGAGACATCCGGCGTCGAATCGTCGTGTCGACTCCTGCATACGTCGCAGTGCCGCGATCGCCTCGTCACGGCGGTCCCGGCGAGCGCGAACAGTCACATGAACCACGATCACCCCACCACCTTAACGGCGGCCGGACGAGGTCAATTCGTGCCGGGGTGGCGCACGTCGCGCCGTCGGCCCGGCTTCGGGTGTTGCGGCCCCCTTTAGAATCGAACGTCCATCCTCCCGAAGGACCAGCGATGCCGACCCCGTCACCCCGTCTGCTCACTCCGTTGCGCGGAGCCCTGATCGTCACGGCCGCCGTCGTCGTCATGTGGGCCGTCGAGGCGATCGATCAGGTCTTCGGCGCCGGGTTCGACTCGTACGGGATTCTGGCCCGGGACGTGTCGGGACTGCCGGGGATCGTGACCGCGCCGTTCCTGCACTCCGGGTACGACCATCTGGCGTCGAACTCGGTGCCCTTGATCGTGCTCGGTGGGCTCGCCGCGAGCCGTGGGCTCGCGCGTTTCCTCGCCGCGACGGCGATCATCGTCCTCGTGGGCGGGGCGGCGGTGTGGTTGACGAGCCCCGACAACACGATCACGATCGGCGCGAGCGGCCTGGTGTTCGGCTACTTCGGATACCTGCTGACCCGCGCGGTTCTCGAGCGTCGCGTCCTCGACATCGTGATCGCGGTGGTCTGCGTCGTCTTCTACGGATCGATCCTGTGGGGTGTCCTTCCTGGAACTCCCGGAGTGTCATGGCAGGGTCACCTGTTCGGACTGTGCGCGGGTGTTTTGGCTGCGTGGATGCTGAAGCGGCCACGTGCCGTCCCAACCGCCACGACCTCCCCGACGCTGTGAGATGATCGGCCACCGACACTCCTCACAACACCACAATGGAGGAATCCGATGGTGAACCGCGTGGTCGTCTTCGGTATCGACGGTGTCCGCCTCGACAGGCTCCACACCGCGCACACCCCCCACCTCGACACGATCACCGCCAACGGCTTCCTCGCACCGGTGCGCATCCCCGACGTCAACCCGACGATCTCGGGTCCGTGCTGGGCGACCGTCGCGACCGGCGTGACGGCCGACGTCCACGGCATCAGGAACAACGACCTGCACGGGCACCGGCTCGCCGATCACCCCTGTTTTCTGCGCAGGGCCTCCGACGCAGGGCTGGCCACCTACGCCGCCGCCGGTTGGCTTCCATTGCTGCCCAATGAGCACTCCGAGTACCACGGTGGCGCGATCTTCGCCCCCGGTCGGTCCTATCTGCCGCCGCGCCCGGCGCACTCCAAGTCCGGCGGGGACGCCGTCAGCGATCTCGAGGTCGCGGCGAACGCGGCTCACACGCTCCGCCACGAGGACATCCACCTAGCGTTCGTCTACTTCGGTCAGGTCGACGAGGTCGGACACGAGGAGGGCACCGGCTCCGCCTATGACAAGGCCATCACCCAGGCCGATGCCTGTGTCGGCACCGTCCTCGACGCCATCGCGAGCCGTCCCGACCGCGCCGACGACACCTGGACCTATCTCGCTGTCACCGATCACGGGCACCGAGACGGGGGCGGGCACGGCGGCGACTCGGATCTCGAACGCACGGCTTGGATCGCCGGGTCCGATGCCGCGCTCATCGCCGACTCCGGCGCCCTCACCCATGCCGACATGCCCCGCCTCGCCTTGTCGCCCTTCGGTTTGGCGTTCGGAACCGCATGAGACCGCGCCATCTCGTCGGGCT
Organism: Stackebrandtia soli; assembly: GCF_965137155.1. Taxonomy (NCBI): domain Bacteria; kingdom Bacillati; phylum Actinomycetota; class Actinomycetes; order Glycomycetales; family Glycomycetaceae; genus Stackebrandtia; species Stackebrandtia soli. Next base: position 19,431 of record NZ_CBCRZX010000022.1, on the reverse strand, counting down.
CGTCCTCGCGGCGTGCCTCACGGGTTGCGGTGCGGATCAGTGCGTCCGGTCGACCACCCTCGGCGCCGCCGACACCCACGTCACGGTCACCAGGAACGGCGACCCGATCGGTCTGACCGCGACCGTCACCGGTTGGGACGTCACGCGCCATCCGCAGACCAATGAGAAGTCCGTCCACATCGACTATCGATTCGACATCGTCGAGGAGTTCGTGACGCAGACGCAGGTCGCGATCTACGCCTGCGCGGTCGACACCGACCGCGTCGTGCTGGCGTGTGCCACCGTCGGCGACGTCACGCGGGAGAGCGTCGCCGCCGACACGTTCCTGAACACCGAGTCGGCGAACGACACCGCCATGGTCCTGTTGCTTCCCGACGATGTCAGCGATCCGATGCACCCCTGTACCGACCTCAAGGACTTCGACGGGTACCTGCCGCCGGATCCTCCCGAGCGCGGAACCACGATGGCGCGGTCGCACGCGGCGATCGCCGCTGACACGCGCCCCAACTGTTCGAGCGCATCGGAACGCGCCGTCCACAGAGCTGAGGAACGGGGGAGCGCCTCGTCGAGGCCGTCGAGCAGCGCCAGCGCGGCGGCCGGGTCACCCGAACGCGTCACCGCGACGGCGCGATTGACCCGCACGACCGGTGATGCGGTGATGGTCTCCAAGCGTCGGTACCAGCGGACGATCCGAGTCCAGTTCGTCGCGTCCGCGGTCAGGGCGATCGCGTGTTCGGCGGCGATGTGGGCTTCCACAACGTATCGACCGTCATGATCACGATCGATACCGCGCAGGAGGCGCAGTGCGGACACGATCTCGGCATGCCGCCATCGGCGGCGATCCTGGTCGGACAACAGGATCGGCTCGCCCGCGTCGTCGACGCGAGCGTCGCGACGAGCGTGGTGCAGGAGCATCAACGCGAGGAGCCCGGCGACCTCGGGTTCGGTCGGCATGAGCGTCCGCAACACCCGTCCGACGCTGATCGCCGCGTCGGCGGCGTCGACGTCCCCGGGCGCGTAGCCGTGCGTGAACATCAGGTAGACGACCGATAGGACGGCGGGCAGTCGTTCGGGAAGTTCGTCGGCGTCCGGGACACGGAACGGAACGCCCGCCTGCTGGATCTTGCGGCGAGCCCGTGTCAGTCGTGCCGCCATCGTCGAGACCGGCACGAGGAAGAGGGCCGCTATGTCCTCTGTAGATATTCCGGCGGCGTATCGCAGGGTCAACGCCACTCGCGCGGCGGGTGCGAGGGCCGGATGACAGCAGGTGAAGATCATGCTCGCCCGGTCGTCGTTCGGTTCGGACGAAGTACGAGACCCGACCAGTAGCGGTGCCTTCCGCTCCGCGACGGCGGTACGCCGCCACCTGTCGACGGCTCGGCGGCGCCCCACCGCCCACAACCACGCGGCCGGCTCCGTGGGGACGCCGCCCCTCGGCCAGGTCCTGGCGGCCTCGGCGAACGCGTCGCCTGCGGCGTCCTCCGCCGTGTCCAAGTCGCGGAACTCGCGCGCGAGGCCCGCGACCAGGCGAGGCCATTGTTCTCGCCACGCCCGGTCGAGGGCGATCCGCGCGTCCTCGTCAGGCACCGTGTACGACGACCGGACGCACTTCCACGATCGCCGAGGGACACGCGCGCGCGAGTTCCAATGCCTCGTCCAGGTCCGCCGCTTCCACCAGGAAGAAGCCGCCGAGCTGCTCGGCGGTCTCGGCGTACGGGCCGTCGGTGATGACCGTTTCACCGCCCGATGAGCGAACGGTCGTCGCCGTGTCCGACAGCGCGAGCTCCTCCCCACCGCGGTCGGCGTCCCGTTCGGCCAGCAGGCGCCCGAACGCCTCGAACTCGGCGTAGACGGACGCCCGCTCCTCCTCCGAGGCGTTCGCCCATGATTCGTCCTTGGCGTACAACAACAGCGCGTACTTCATCGTGCCCTCCCACGTATTGGCACCACCTCGGCGGTGACGCTCTCACTTAGTTGACGTCCCACTCGGCGCCCGAATCGACATCCCGGAGATGACCTGCATCACACTTGGCCGTCAAGCCACAGGCAGAACGGATGTCCCGCCGGATCCACACAGACCCGCACATCGTCCTGCGGTTGGAACTCGGCCACGACGGCCCCGCACGCGACGGCGTGATCGACCGCCGCCGTCAGGTCGCGCACCCGAACCTCCAGGTGCATCATCACGCCCTGTTCGTCCTTCTCCGACGGCCACACGGGACGGACATAGTGCTCCTCCGTCTGAAACGACAGGCCCACGCCCCCGGACGGGTTCCGCAACAGCACCCAGTGCGGCTCGGCGACGACCACGGTCCACCCCAACAGGCGCGCGTAGAAATCAGCGAGCGACGCCGCGTCGGGCGCCCCGATGTTCACAGTCGTCAACGTCAGCTCCGGCGACATCATCGCCCCATCCTGCCTCACCGGCACGACAATGCGGGAGCGGCGAAACGGAACTCGCACTGAAGTGTCCCCAATGGTCACGACTCCTCGGCGGATGTCTCCCGCTCGTCGTGACCCGCTCGTCGTGACCCGCTCGACGAACGCACGCGTCAAGCCCATGATTCGGCCCGCTCGCGGCGACACCGTGCACCGCACCGACAACACACCGATCCTTGACAGATAAAATTGTCGGTGTAGAGTCCGGCCCCATGCAGCACGAAATCGCCCTCATCGACGATGCCGCCATCGCCGAAGCCACCCTCACGCCCATCCGCACCCGACTCCTCGCCGCGCTCGCCGAACCAGCGTCCGCGACAACCCTCGCCACCCACGTCGGCCTCACTCGCCAAAAGGTCAACTACCACCTCCGCGCCCTCGAACACCACGGCCTCATCCGACTCGTCGCCGAGAATCGCAAGGGCAACTGCACTGAACGCGTCATGCAGGCCACCGCCGCGTCCTACGTCATCTCCCCATCGGTCCTCGGCGCGGCCGAACCCGACCCCGACCGCACCGCCCGCGCCACCCCCAACTGGCTCCTCGCCACCGCGAGCCGTCTCGTCCGCGACGTCGGACGGCTCCTCAACGCCGCCCGCGATCGCGCCAACATCCCCGGCACCTACGCGATGGACGGCGACATCCACTTCGCGAGCGCCACCGACCGCGCCGCCTTCGCCCAGGAACTCACCGACGCCGTCACCGGGCTCGTGGCCAAGTACCACGCCGGAACCGCTCTCGACGGTCGCACTCACCGACTCGTCATCGCCATGCACCCCAACGCCGCCGAACCGACCACAACCACGCAATAAACACAATGGATATACGAAAGGACACCACCATGACCGAGAAGAAGCGACTCGAGAAGGAGATCGCCCTCGACGCCGGCCCTGAACAGGTCTGGCACGCCGTCTCCACCGCCGAAGGCTTCTCCACCTGGTTCGTCCCGCACTACAGCGACGACGACGGCAACATCGTCGGCGACTTCGGATCCGGCAACGAATCCACCGGTGTCCTCGTCGAGCAGGATCCCGGCCGTCGCATCGTATTCGCGTCAGAGAACGACGGAGCGCAGGAAACCCTTGAGTTCATCGTCGAGGGACGTGACGAGTCGACCACCGTCCTCCGTCTCATCCAAAGCGGCGACCTCGGCGAAGACTGGCAGATCGAACAACACAGCCGCGGCTGGGACATGTTCTTCCACAACCTCCGCGAGTACCTGGCCGGCTTCGCGGGCCAGCCCGTCACCAACATCCTCGCGCTGAACATGACCAGCATGCGCTCCGCGGAAGTGTGGGAGACGTTCCACCGTGAACTCGGCATCACCGCCGACGCCAAGGTGGGGGACAAGGTCACCGCCACCACTCCGGAGGGGCTACCGCCCATCGACGGCGTCATCGACCTCAAGGGACAGGGCATGCTCGGCATCCGCAGCGAGAACGGCCTACACCGCTTCGGAGGTGAAGGCGCCGACACGTGGGGGATGGTCAACGTCGTCCACTACTACTACGGCGTCGACATCGACCGCGACGAGGCGACGCGTGCCTGGCAAGCCTGGCTCGACCGGCTCTTCCCGGCCGCCACCTGACGCGCCAGTGCCCCTCCGCTCGACGGAGGGGCACACCGTCCGCAGGTCAACCCGTCCCGCAGGTCAACCCGTCATCGCCGCCGGGTCCATGTAGACGACCTCCCACAGGTGTCCGTCCGGGTCGGAGAAACTCCGCGAGTACATTCCGCCCTCGCTCATCGGCTCCTTCGAACGATTCCCACCGGACGCCAGCGCGGCCTCGACCAGTTGATCGACGTCACCCTGGCTGTCGGCGGACAGCGCGACAATCACCTCGGTACTCGAACTGGCGTCCACGATGGGCTTGGTCGTGAACCCGCGGAAGAAGTCCTCCACCAGCAACATGACGAAGCAGTCGTCGCTGATGATCATGCAGGTGGCGTTCTCGTCGGTGAATCGAGCGTCGAACTCGAAACCCAGCTTCGTGAAGAACGCGACCGACCGCTTCAGATCCTTGACGGCAAGATTGACGAACATCTGTCGTGACATTCCGTCAACATAACAGCGCGATTCTCGTCGCACAGGGTGATCGAGCAAGCAAACGAAACAGCCCTCAAAAGATCAAACGCCCCACCGCGTCGGCGTTGCGAACGAACACCGACCAGCTGTGACACTCGTTCACCGACCGTATCCCCAGCATGAGCGCGTGCTTCGACAGAAACTCCGCGGCGTCCACCAACGCCGACAACTCGAACGCCACCGGCACCAACGCCCGCTCCGCGAAACTCAACGGCCGCACCAGGTCATAACCCTCCAACAAGGCCGAAGCGGCCTCCATCGGCAACCGCCGATCAGGGTGCCACACCGCCAAATAGAACAACGCCCGCGCCACATCGATCAGCAGCGGACCGCGATTCAACTCGCCGAAATCGAGCAGCGCCACCACCTCGCCGTCCCGTACCAGCACGTTGTCCGGATGCAGATCATGATGCAGCGGCCCCGACGGCGCCCTTCCCAGCCGTTCCAACTCCGCCCACCGTCCATCGAGGAACCGGGACACGGCGTCCCGCCACACTCCCATGTCGTCCACACACGTCGGGACCACGACCGACTCTCGCAACACCGCGACCCGATCGATCACGGGAATCCGCTCATCCGCCCAACCCGAGGCCAGCACATGGAACCAACCCAGCAACTCACCACACCGCCTGGCCAACGACACGTCGAGGACCGCCGGGGCCGCGCCGTCCACGAACGGGAACACCGCGACCGGGTAGACCTTGTCGAGCAGCAGTTCACCGGCACCGGTCCGAAACGGACCCGGCGTCGGAAAGCCCTGCCCCGCCAGAAAGGAGACCAATCGCAGCTCCGCCGCGATCGCGTCAACGGACGCCCCCGAATAGCGCCGTACCACCGCGTCACCCCGGTCGGTCGCTACGCGCAGGTTCACGTTGTCGCACCCCCGGGGAAGGTCCTCGAGCGCACCGCGCATGACGAAACCGAAGTCCCTCAACACATCCACAACCGAGTCGAACACAAACAAACCATACGTCCGGCGGGCCGGCGAAACAGTCGACACCGACGCGTCCGTGCGCGACCACCTACGATTGACGCGATGACCGCCGCATCCCCGCCGACCATCGAACTCGACGTCGCGACCTTCCTCGGCACCGGCACACTCGGAACCATCCGCATCGGCGACTCGATGAACCTCCTCCGCGAGACACTGCCCCCTGCGGTCGACGACGGCATCGATCTGCCACCAGGCTCGGCGATCTGGGCATACGGCACGCTCGAACTCCACTTCGTCGACGACCGACTGGCGCTCATCTGGTGCGACCGCCTACCCGACCTCCGTCGATCAACCACTGTGGATAACATTCGAGTCGACCCGTGGATCATCTGCGAGGACAAGTCCCGCACACTCGCCGAGATGCTCCCGGAATTCGCCCACCAAGGCTGGACCCTACGACTCGCCGACCCCAGTCACCGATACTCCCTGACCGTCCACATCATCGACAGCGGCGTCGAACTGCACTTCGAAGAAAGCCCCACCGCCAACGACGACGCACCACCGTCCTGGCCGGAATTCGAACTGGTCGCCTTCGCGCTCCGGTCACCATCGGAGCCACCCGGCTAAGGCACGCGCGACCGTTCCAACCAGGCCGTCAGGTCGGTGGGCGCGTGTATAAAAAGTCGCATGGCACTGAACTGGAAGCTCGTCATCGACACCAAGAACGCCCCGGCTCTCGCCGACTTCTGGGCCGCGGCCCTGGGATACGAGGTAGAGGATCCCAGCGCTCTCATCGAGCAGTTGCTGTCCGCGGGCCACCTCGGGGAGGACGCGGTCGTCGAACACCACGACCGCAAGATCTTCCGGGGCTACGCCGCGATCCGGCACCCCGATGACCCGTTCGACGCCACCAGCGGCGTCGGTCACGGCAGGCGGCTGCTCTTCCAGGACGTGCCCGAGGAGAAATCCGTCAAGAACCGCCTCCACGTCGACATCCACAGCGAACCAGGGGGACTCGACGAGCTCGTGACCCGACTTGAAGGGCTCGGAGCGACCCGCGTCCGCGAACTCGACAAAGGACCCGCCGGACACTGGTGGATCATGCAGGACCCGGAGGGCAACGAGTTCTGCGCGGCATAACCGCACCGGCGGGCATCCAACGATCGGAAGGGCATCCGAACGACTCACTGGTGTCGCATCCAGAGATTCTCCTCCGCGTACGTCGCCCGGTCGATGCCGCGATCCACCCTCAACGTGGTCAAACCGTCCGGGATGACGTACTCACCGCTGGCCGGAAAGCGCATGCCGGTCCAGGACTCCCACTCCGATACGGTCCCCGTGATGACCATCGACCGCACGGCTGGCCCGAGGATCGTCGCCCCCATGCGCTGATGCGTTCTGATCCACGGGTCGAAGGCGAGGCCGTCGTCTCGAACCCAGCTCGCGTACTCGGCTATCGACTGAAGCGGGTAACGGTGCTTCAATGTGGGGCGCACCGGCGCCACGACCTGTCGAATGCCCTGCTCGACGGCCCGCGTCCTCAGCGCGTCCAAGACCTGAGTCGCCAACCCCCGCTTGTCATACGCCGGTGCGACGGCGGCCGCCATGACACTCACGGCGGTCGGCACCCGCCCCGCCTCATGATCGTCGACAGACCTGGCGAGCGCACCGTCGTAGCCATCGGGGAGATCCTGCACGCCGCCGTCCCAGGCGAAGGGAACCGCCCAACCTCCGGCGGCGACTTCGTCCCCTTCGAGAAGCAGCACGTCGAAGTGAGCGAAGTACTCCGAAATCCGTTTCCGGTACCTGGGAACGACATCATCGTGGAAGACGAACTCCGGCCATCGCACCCGGAAGGCGTCACCGGCCCGAACCTCCAGATCGGGCCGATCGGCGCTCGTCACGATTCGCATCCCGTGGCCTCCTTCGCGGTGGTCAGGTTCGTGCCTGACCCAAGTGGCAGGTTATCCGAGGTGTTTGGGCTGGGCGCGGGCTGCGGCTCGAACATTCCCAAAAATATTCCTTGACAAGAATATTCGCTGTGGCGAATACTTCTGAGTATGGACACACTTCTCGCAGCACTGGCCGATCCGGCCCGATGGCGGCTGGTGAGCCTGCTTGCTGAGCGACCCCGACCGGTCGGCGTCCTCGCTCAGCTCGCGGGGGCGCGCCAGCCGCAGACGACCAAGCACCTCCAGACGCTCGAACGCACGGGCGTCGTCACCTCCCAGCGCACCGGTCAGCGCCGCGTCTACGCACTCCAGTCCGCCCCACTGAGGGAGCTCGCGGACGCGCTCACACGGCTCGCCGACGCAGTGGATCAGGTCGACGGCCCGCGAGCGACCTTCGACCGCTACGGGTTGAGCGTCCGTGACGAGCGGCTGGCGGCGGGGGAGTCGAAGTGGGCGGACGGTCGATCATTCGAGTTCCACCGAGAGCTCTCGACGGGACCCGAGCGGGTCTGGCGCCACCTCACCGAGACGGCCCTGCTGGCTCGATGGTGGACGCCCGACGACCTCCGCGTCTCCGAACTCGTCTATGAGGCACGACCGGGCGGCCGGATCGTCCAGGAGTACCGCGATGTCGAGGACATCGACGGCACCGACGTGATCGCCGGACGAGGGGAGGGCGTCGTCGTCGATGTGAGTCCCAACGAGCGCCTCTCCTACCGGCTCTCCCCACTCCTTCCCGACGGGGGGCTCGCCTTCACCGCCCACATCGACTTCGGCCTGCGGCCCAACGCAACCGGCACGGACCTCGACGTCCGATACCGGATCACCGACAGCACCGTCGACTCCGCGGATTTCATCGCGGGCATCGAGATCGGCTTCGGTCAGAGCCTCGACAAACTCGCGGCGACGCTCGCCGTGGAACCGGACGACACCAACACAAGGAGCACGAAATGACAGGGCAGTTCAGCGGGCGCAGGGTCGTCACCAACATGAGCCTCTCCCTCGACGGCCGCTACGCCGGACCGATCGACCCGCTGAACATGAACTGGGTGATGCCGTACGCCGTCACCGACGTCGCGCGCGACCACATGGCGGGTCTCCGAGAGTCGGCGACGACGGCGGTGCTCGGGCGGGTCAACGCGGAGGGCTTCCTCGGCTACTGGCCCTCCGTCATCGGTATGGAGGGTGCCGACTCTCGCGACGAGGCCTTCGCGAAGTGGCTCGTCGAGACCGACAAGGTCGTCTTCTCCTCGACCCTCGACGAGGCACCGTGGGAGCGAACGACGGTCGTCGACGAGCCGACCGCCGAAGCCGTCACCAAACTCAAGACGACCGAAGGCGGCGACATTCTTGTGCTCTCCAGCGCGAGCATCATCAAAGCGCTGCTGTCGGCAGACAAGGTCGACCGCTTGGCGCTCACCGTCTTCCCGATTTTCCTCGGTGGCGGCCCGCGTCTCTTCGACGACGGACTGCCCGCAAGGCAATGAGAGCTCGCCAGCCAGGCCGCAGGAGAACACGGCACCATGTCGCTCGCATAAGACCGGGTTCGTTGAACCGGACGAACGACGGTCGCACCCGATCAGGTGCGACCGTCATTCGTCCGGTCTTCGTTCAGTCCATGGCGGTCGGATCAACGCGACGGACCCTCGGACCACCCGCGTCCGGCGCGCCCATGATGGAGGGTCGTCCCGTTAGGTCAGCGGCGGGAACACGCAGAACTCGTTGCCGTCGGGATCGGCCATTACCACCCAGTCGACCTCGCCCTGGCCGATGTCGATACGAGTCGCACCAAGGGAGACGAGACGATCGACCTCCGCCTGCTGATCACCGCCCGCCGGGGGAGCGAGGTCGAAATGCTGCCGGTTCTTGCCGGACTTCTCTTGAACCGGCGGGCCACCCCAGGTGATCTTCGGTCCACCATGGGGTGAACGAATCGCGGTCTCCTCGTCCTGATCCCAGACCAGGGGCCAGTTCAGCGCCTTGCTCCAGAAGTACCCGACCGCCTGCGACCCGTCGCTCGCGAGCGCGCCGACGAAGCCGCAGTCGGCGAGGAAGTTGTTGCCGGCCGGGATGACGCAGAACTCGTTGCCTTCCGGGTCGGCGAGGACGAAATGTCCTTCCTCCGGTGTCTGTCCGATGTCGATGTGGCGTCCACCGAGTTCGAGTGCCCGCGCCACCGTCTCGTGCTGTTGTTCGGGGGACTGGCTCGTCAGATCGAAGTGCATCTGATTCGGAACCGTCTTCTCCTCCTGGGTGGGCAGGAATCGTATTCGGAATCCGGTGTCATCGTTGGGGACAAGGGTGGTACCGTCCGCGGTCTCCCACCCCAGGACTCCCGCCCAGAAGTTCGCGAGACGGGTTGGGTCGTTGGCGTCGATGCTGAGCGCGAAGAGCTGAGCGGTCATCCCGGCGTATCCAATCTGCTGACCACAGCAAAAGAAAACGGGCACGTCCTCGTGCCCGCGAGGAACGTCATGCTAAGCAGCGCCCAGCTGGCGACACAACTCGTTTAGCCAGGACAACGCCGCCCCGCGATGAGTGCTCATGCGAACGGCCGGAGCTGATGTGGTGGCGCGGCGGTGGCAGCTGGACCATGCGGGCATCGCCCCGCCTGACATTTATCCAAGACGGCCCGCCGACGGCGTGGGCATCATCGTCGGCATGAGTCAACACTTCACCGAGCAATCGCAGGGCATGCACGTGATCCACGACGGCCCACCACAGTCACCACCGCTGCTCCTCATCCACGGATCGGGAGCCGCGGCCAGCTCCTGGAACCCCGTGGTGCCAATGCTTTCCGGTCACCACCATGTCATTCGCGTCGACCTCCCCGGCCACGGCCGGTCGCCGTCGTCATCCTCGTACGCCGTGACCGAGCAGGCCGGCCGGGTGGCTGCCCTGCTGGACGAGCTAGGGCTCGACCACGTGATCGTGGCCGGGCACTCCAGCGGTGGATACATTGCCACCGCCTTGGCACAGCAACGCCGGGACTTGGTGAGTTCGCTGGCACTGATCAGCACCGGGCCCAGTCCTGAAGCCTTGCTGCGACAACCGGCGATCGTCCGAATGCTGACGACCAAGCCGATCGGGCCACTGCTGTGGGCATTGCGTTCGGACGCCGTGATCCGAAAAGGAATCAGCGCCACGTGCCACAGCCGGGTGGACATCGACGCCGAATTCGTCGCAGGCATGCGAGGCCTGACCTACCGCACATTCACGACCGTGCTGCGCGAAAACGGTGCCTACATAGCCGATCGGAGCGTGCCCGAGCGCCTCACCGCCCTCGACGTGCCGGTGCTGGCAGTCTTCGGCGATAGCGACCCCCGCTGGGATCCCACCTCGGTGTACCAGTACGACACCCTGCCCCGCGCGCACGTCACGCAACTGCCCGCCGTCGGTCACATGCCGATGCTCGAAGCGCCCGAGGCGACCGCCCGACTACTCCTGGACTTCGCGGCGAAGGGCCACTGACCACCACGATTCCTCAACACCTAGCCTCGTGGCATGCCGTTGACCGGAACATCACCTGATTGGTCGCGGATGGACATCACACGCCCGCGCCGAACTGGCCTGCCGCCGGGGATCAGCATGGCTGGATTCCACCAGAGTGCCCCGGCACCCGTGAACATCACGATGGTCGCGCACCCGTCCATCACTCTGCTCATCGACCTCAGCGAAGGCGATGGTCTGGTCTATGACGCCCACGGTAGCCACGGACGCGGCAGTGTCGTCGCCGGGCTGCTTCCCGGCGAGGTCCGGGCAGGCGGCTGGGTAGGCCAATGCCTTCAGATCCGGTTGTCACCGATCATGGCCAGCGCGGTATTCGGCGCGTCCGCCGAGCTCAGCGGAACGGTGGTGCGCCTGGACGAAGTGTGGGGCCGCGAAACCGAGCAGTTCGAGGACAGGCTGCGCACCGCCGCCTCCTGGGACGAACGGTTCGCCGTGGCCATGGACCTGCTCGGCCGCCGCCTGGACGCCCATCGTCCGGTGGAACCAGAGCTGTCCTATGTGTGGCGGCGGACGATCCACAGCCGAGGGCTCATGCAGGTCGACCGCTTGGCGGAGGAAACCGGCTGGAGCCGCAAACGCCTGTGGTCCCGCTTCCGATCCCAGCTGGGCATCACTCCCAAACGTGCCGCCCAACTCGTGCGCTTCGACCATGCCGCCCACCTGCTGGCGGCAGGTCACGCCCCCGCCCGGGCGGCCGCCGCCAGCGGGTACGTCGACCAGTCCCATCTCCACCGCGAGGTCAAGGCGTTCACCGGAACCACACCCACGGTCTTGGCCGCCGCGCCATGGCTGGCGATCGACGACCTCGCCTGGCCGGCCTCAACACACAATAATTCGAGAGTGTGGGTGTGACTCGTGAGTTGGCATGAGCCGACGCTGTCGCCTGCGCAAGACCGTTCCGGGACCCGTCACCCCTGAGCCGGGGGAGCGATGTCCATAATGAACACCGATGGCTGTCCGCGAGACGAGCCCGCCGGATTCAAAGTGGCCACAACGTCATCCCACCGACAAGACGCCCGCGCCTTCCCTCGAACGGCGCAAGAAATCACACAGCATTATGGACTATAGCGGGGGATTCATACCACCGGCTAAACCAGTTGCGGATCGTCGGTGCGGTGGTATGTGATCACGAGTATGACGATTGCCTTGGGCACACCAGAGGTCAAAGACCTCAACAAGGTTGCGGACGTGCTTGGGGAATGGCAGTACGACGGAGCACCGATGCAACTCCATCCGGGCGACCTGGGCTGGTTCTGGCGGTTCGGCGCGGAGGCGACGGCCACCGCGCTCCGGACATGGAGCAGAGACGGTCGCATTCTCGCCGTCGGATTGCTGGACGGCCCCAACCTGCTGCGAGTGGCCACCGCTCCAGACGCTCGACAGGACGAGGAGTTGGCGCAGCGCCTCGTCAACGACGCCGCCGAACCGAAGCGCGGCGTACTGATCGAGGGGAGAGTCAACATCGAGGCGCCGATGGACGCCCTAGCCCAGAATCGACTGTCCCATGCCGGCTGGAACACCGACGAACCGTGGACTCCACTGAGCCGCGACCTCAATGAGCCGGTGCCGGCCCCGGGGGTGCGGATCGAAGTGATCGGACCCGAGCAGGCGGATGTGCGAACCGCGGTACAGCGGGCGGCGTTCGACGGCTCGACGTTCACGGACGAGCGTTGGCACGCGATGGCGAGTGGATTCTTGTACGCCGACGCCAGGTGTCTGGTCGCGTACGACGACGAGGACAACGCCGTGGCAGCCGTGACGGTGTGGTCCGCCGGACCGGGCAAACCAGGGTTGCTCGAACCCATGGGCGTACACCGAGAACAACGCGGTCACGGTCACGGCAGGGCGATCACCATCGCCGCCGCGGCGGCGCTCCAGGAGTTGGGCTCGTCGAGCGCGATCGTCTGCACGTCGAGTTCCAACGTCGGCGCCGTCGCCACCTACGCGTCAGCCGGCTTCCAGAGGCTTCCCGAGGTCCGGGACAAATACCGAGACGCCTAAGAAGACGATGGACCCCCCGTCTGCCCGGTCTCATCAATCTGAGGCGTGACCGAGGCGGTGATCCGCGGAATCTCGAGCTGACCTTGGTCGGTGTCCTCTGATCGGGCCGGGTAGTTCGGTGGCTGCGTTGCGGCACGGGCGAAAGCGCTCGCGTGGACGGCGCCCCGCGTCACATCAGAGGGGAGTGAGGAGGCAGAACTCGTTGCCCTCCGGGTCGGCGAGAACCGCCCACGGCACGTCGCCTTGACCGAGGTCGATGTCGGTGGCGCCGAGAGCACGCAGTCGGGCCACGTCCGCCGCGTGATCGTCACCGGGGTACGGCCGCAGATCGAGATGGACGCGGTTCTTCACGGTCTTCGTGTCGGTTGCGCGGAGGAACTTCAGATACGGGCCGACGTCCTTGGCGGAGCGCAGCACCGCGTGATCGTCGGTCACCTCGTGCACGGTCCAGTCCATCGCTTCGCCCCAGAACCGGGCCATGGCCTGCGGATCTACGCAGTCGACCACCACCACGGCTATCGGCCCGGTGTCCTGGTAGATCGGTCGGGGTTCCAGCACGCAGAACTCGTTGCCCTCCGGGTCGGCGAGAACCGTCCACGGCACGTCGTCGCCCTGGCCGATGTCGGCGGGCGTCGCACCGAGGTCCTTAAGGCGCGCGATCAGGTCCGCATGGTGTGCCGCCGAGGTGGTGGCGAGGTCGACGTGTACCCGATTCTTCACCGTCTTCGGTTCCGGAACGGAAATGACGTCCACAAAGACGGCGGTGGGGTCGGGATAGGCGATGCCCTCCGGCTCGACATTGGTCACGCCGGGCCCTTCGCTGGAGATGCCCCAACCGAGCGCCTTCGCCCAAAACTGGCCGACCGCGGCGTCATCCCGAGCATTCATCGCAATCTGAACAAGTCGCGTCACCATGTCGCCGATCGTACATTCGCGCAGATCAGCAACCGTCCGCCCCGGGATGTCAGTGATCCTGACTGCTTTTCGGACATTCGGAGGTGGGGCTTCGGGGAGGGGTCGATCAGGCTTTACTTGACATAATATTCATTATCAACCAACGAAGGACGGGCCGAGAAGGAGCCAAGTCGCGGCGCTGGCGGCGAACGAATCGTTAGAGTCGCCGCGGGGGTGGTTGACATGACGATGAACGACATCGACCCGAGTGTTCCGCCGAGCGGGACCGGCTGCGTGGAATGTCTCGCGGGCGAGGGTGCCGGATGGTGGGTGCATCTGCGTCGCTGTGCGGCATGCGGCCACATCGGATGTTGCGACACATCGCCTTCGCAACACGCGACGCAACACCACGTGGATACCGGCCACCGGTTCGTCACCAGTTTTGAGCCTGATGAGAACTGGTATTACGACTACGCCGACGGCACCAGGGCGTCCGGTCCCCGGTTGGCTGCCCCGCAGTCGCATCCGGTTGATCAGCCGACACCGGGCCCAGCCGGGAGAGTCCCGCCAGACTGGCGCGATCGGATCAAGGTCTGAGTGGCGTGTTGGGGGGCGGTTCTGCTGATACGTGCGTGAATTCAGCATAAGTGCGATTATGCGTGATTCAGTTGTGAATGGTGTGGCGATAGTGGACGTATGACGATCACCCTTCCGTCGGCGATGGCGCCCTCCGGCAGCCCCCTTCGTCATATCGATTCGATGTTCCGAATCTCCTCGCCACACTGCTTCTCCCCCAGCCGATTCCATTGAACCGTTCGCTCCCCCGATCGGACGGCGAGCGCCCCCTCGCGATGTCCCTTTTGTCCGATTCAGTCGTGGGGTCGAGGTCCGAGGCACTGTGATGTCGTTTTTCGGCTAGCGGTTGCCATGGGTGGCGGGCATCGTTGGTCGGGTGCATGAGGATGTCGAGCGTTGCGTACGGGCCGTGTCGTCAAGGGACGCGCGGTTCGATGGGTGGTTCTTCACGTGTGTGGTGTCTACGGGGATCTACTGTCGGCCGTCGTGTCCGGCGCGTACGCCGAAACCGGAGAACATGCGGTTCTGCGCGACTGCGGCCGCTGCGCAGCGGGAGGGCTTTCGGGCGTGCAAGCGGTGCCAGCCGGACGCGGTGCCGGGTTCTCCCCGGTGGAACGGTCGGGCTGACGTGGTCGCTCGGGCGGTGCGGCTCATCGGTGAGGGACTGGTCGACCGGGAGGGGGTGCCGGGTTTGGCTTCCCGCTTGGGGTACAGCGTTCGTCAGGTGGAGCGGCTGGTTCAGGCGGAGTTGGGCGTCGGCCCGTTGGCGTTGGCACGCGCGCAGCGAGCGCAGACGGCGCGGTTGTTGATCGAGTCGTCGGGGATGCCGTTGGGCGAGGTGGCGTTCGCGGCGGGTTTCGCGAGCGTTCGGTCGTTCAACGCGACGGTGGCGTCGGTGTTCGGGATGACGCCGGGTGCCCTGCGTGAGCGGGCGCGCGGTGGGGTCGGGTACTCCCCTGGTCGGTTGTTGGTGCGTTTGCCTTTCCGTGGCCCGTTGCATGTGGAGGGGCTGTGGGGACACCTGGTGGCGACGGCGGTGCCCGGTGTCGAAGAGTGGAGTGGCGGCGTGTTGCGGCGGTCTTTGCGGTTGCCGTTCGGCACGGGTGTGGTGGGTCTGCGGCGGGGTGACGGCGTCGTGTGGTGTGAGTTGTCGCTGTCGGACATGCGGGACGTGTCGGCGGCGATCAGTCGGTGTCGGTGGTTGCTGGACTTGGACGCGGATCCGGTGGCGGTGGACGAGGTGTTGTCTCACGATGAGGTGCTGCGCCCGTTGGTGGCGGCGGCCGGTGGGCGTCGGGTTCCGAGGTCGGTTGATCCGGCTGAGTTCGTGGTGCGGGCGGTGATCGGCCAGCAGGTGTCGACGGCGGCGGCGCGGACGGTGGCGGGCCGATTGGTCGAGGAGTTCGGGGAGCCCGTGGTGGACGTCGGTGGTGGTGTGTCGCGGTTGTTCCCGTCGATGGAGGTGTTGGCGGGGGTGGATCCGGCGGCGCTGCCGATGCCGGGGTCGCGGGGTCGGGCGTTGGTGGCGGTGGCGGACGCGTTGGCCTCTGGCGCGGTGGACGTCGGGGTCGGTTCGGATTGGGGTGCCGTTCGGGCCGGGTTGTCGGCGGTGCGCGGCATCGGGCCGTGGACGGTGGAGATGGTGATGATGCGCGGTGTGGGCGATCCGGACGCGTTCGTTCCGGGCGATCTGTGGGTGCGGGCCGGTGCCGAGCGCTTGGGTTTGCCGACGGCGGTCTCGGGTCTGGTGGAGTGGTCGTCGCGGTGGCGGCCGTGGCGGGCGTACGCGGTTCAGCATCTGTGGGCTTTGGGTGATCATGAGGCGAATCGGTTGCCGGATTTGAGTGGGTCGTCGCCGGCCGTCGTGGAGGGGAGCGCGTGATGGAGCGGGTGTTTCGGGTGGTGGATTCGCCCTTGGGGTGGTTGACCTTGGTGGGTGAGGAGGGTCGGCTGGTCGGGCTGTTCGTGGATGGTCAGCGGTACCGTCCGGCGGACGCGGAGTTCGGGGTGCGGGTCGAGTCGGGTTTCGAGTCGTTGGTGGAGCAGTTGGGTGAGTATTTCGACGGTCGGTTGACGCGGTTCGATGTGGCGTTGGGTTTCGGGGGGACGGAGTTTCAGAATCGGGTGTGGCGGGCGCTGGTGGAGATCCCTTATGGGCAGACGGTGACGTATGGGGGTTTGGCGGGGTTGTTGGGGGTGCCGCGGGCGTCTCGGGCGGTGGGCGCGGCGAATGGGCGCAATCGGGTGTCGATTGTGGTGCCGTGTCATCGGGTCGTGGGTGCGGACGGGTCGTTGACGGGATATGCGGGTGGTGTGGAGCGGAAGCGGTGGTTGTTGGATTTGGAGTCGGGGCGTGTGCCGTTTGGTTTAGAGGCTGTTCCGTTGCCTCGGGGTTCGGCTGTGGGGGTGTCGGGCCGTCGTCGGTCGGGTGGTCGACGTTCTGATCACGGTGTTTCGAGGGCCTCGTGGCGTTGCGTCCCCATCGCTAGTCGACGCCGACGGTGGTGCTGCGTCGTTCGAGGCGGGTGACGTCGCGCCATCGTCCGTGGTGTTTGCCAATGCGGGTGCTGGTGCCGACGACGCGGAATCCGGCGTTGGTGTGGAGGCGCAGGCTGGCGGTGTTCTCGGGGAATATGCCGGCTTGGATGGTCCAGATGTCGGCGTTGTCGCAGGAGTGGATGAGGGTGTGGAGGAGGGCGGTGCCTACTCCCCTGTTGTGGGCGCGGGGGTGGATGTAGACACTGCTTTCGACGACGCCGGCGTAGACGGGTCGGTGTGAGGTGGGGGTGACGGCGATCCAGCCGAGGGGGCCGGTTTCGTCGGTGGCGATGAAGCGGTGTTGGGCGTGGTGGGTTGCGTCGAATTCGGGCCAGGTGGGTGTGGTGGTGGCGAAGGTGGCGTTGCCGGTGTCGATGCCGTGTTGGTGGATGGTGAGAATGGCGGCGGCGTCGTTGGGCGTGGTGGGTCTTATGTGCATGGTCTCTGTCCTCCGTGGTGGCGTCATACCGGGGGTGGATACTGCCGGTTGAGTGTGCCGGTGTTGTTTCGTGGAGGTTGAGCGTGGATTTCGGTGTGGCGGTTGAGGAGTTCTTTGTTTCGCGGGCGCCTCGGAAGGATTCGCCGCACACGGTGGCGGCGTATCGGCGGGATTTGGTGGCGGTGGGTCGGTGCGTGGGTGAGGTGTTGGGTGTGGATGTTTCGGGGGTGGATTGTTCCGGGTTGACGGTGGAGGTGATGCGGAGGGCTTTCGCCGGGTTTTCGGCGTCGCGGGCGAAGTCGTCGATTTCGCGGGCGTGGTCGGTGTGGAACTCGTTCTTCGCGTTCTG
The DNA here is from genome assembly GCF_965137155.1 of Stackebrandtia soli. Taxonomy (NCBI): domain Bacteria; kingdom Bacillati; phylum Actinomycetota; class Actinomycetes; order Glycomycetales; family Glycomycetaceae; genus Stackebrandtia; species Stackebrandtia soli. The sequence continues at coordinate 1,713 of NZ_CBCRZX010000022.1, read as the reverse complement.
TGTGAGTGAGGGTGTGGTGGCGGGGAATCCGATGTCGGGGGTGGTGCGTCCGCGTCCTGGGGATCGGTTGCCGAAGCCGTTGCGGGGTGAGGATACGGCGGAGCGGTTGTTGGTGGCGGTGGCGTCGGGGGCGCGGCGGTCTCGGTTTCCTTGGCCGCAGCGGGATCTGGCGGTGGTGGCGGTGTTGTTGTTGACGGGGGTGCGTAGTAGTGAGTTGTTGGCGTTGCGGGTGTGCGATGTGGTGGGTGCCGACGGTGAGCTGCGGTTGATGGTGCGCGGGGGTAAGGGTGATCGGGATCGGGTGGTTCCGGTGGAGCGGCCGTTGGAGTTGGTGGTGGAGTCGTATGTGGCGTCGCGGCGGGATCGGTTGGGGGTGTGGCCGTTGCCGGTGGAGTCGGCGTTGTTCGTGGATCATCGGGGGTCGGGGTTGACGCGGAATCAGTTGCAGTATCTGGTGCGTCAGTGTTATCGGGGGGCGGGTGTGTCGGACGCGGTGGAGCGGGGTGCTCTGGTGCACGCGTTGCGGCATACGTTCGCGACGCGGTTGGGGCAGGCGGGCGCGAGCGCGGTGGAGGTGATGGAGTTGTTGGGGCATCGGTCGTTGGCGGCCTCGCAGGGGTATATCCGGGTGACGGGTCGGGAGTTGCGTGAGGCGGTGGGGTCGAATCCGGTGTACGGGTCGGTGCGGCGGATCGTGGGCGGTTAGTGCCTTCCTAGGTTTGTGGGGCGAGGAGTGGGGTGAGGGCGTTGATGGCGTCGGGGGTTCCGGTGATGAACGGGAGGGTGTTGGCGCCGGTGATGGAGAAGGGTGTGCCGTCCATGGTGGTGTTGGTGCCGCCGAGGGTGGTGTGGATGTGGAGGCCGGCGGCGTGGTCCCAGGGTTTTTCCCAGGTGTAGACGAGGGCGTGGTGTTTGCCGGCTATGAGGTCGAGGTAGGAGAGTCCGGCGCTCTTGCAGTCGGTGGTGTGGATGTGGGGGTGGCGAAGTCCGTTGAGGACGGTGTGGTAGCCGGCGGTGTAGTTGTGGTGGGTGGTGACGACGTCCCAGGTGCCGTGGTAAGGGCGGTTGACGAGGGTGGCCGGTTTGTTGTTGATCCATGCGCCGTGGCCGTTGAGGGCGCCCGCGGTGAGGGGTAGGGATGGCGCGTATATCCAGGACGCGATGGTTTGTCCTTTGTGTGCGAGGGAGACGAGGCAGGAGTAGTAGGGGTCGCCGTTGACGAAGTTGGAGGTGCCGTCGACGGGGTCGATGATCCATACGGGGGTGTCGGCGTGGAGGTGGTCGACGATGGCGGGGTCGGCGTCGGTGGCTTCCTCGCCGACGGTGAGTGAACCGGGGAGTGCTTTTTGGAGTGTTTCGGTGAGGCGTTCCTCGGCGCGGCGGTCGGCGGTGGTGACGAGGTCTCCGGGGTGTTTTTCGATGATGTCGGTGGTGGTGAGGCGGCGGAATCGGGTGAGGATCTCTTCGTCGGCGATGCGGTGGATGGCGGTGGTGAGGTCGTCGTACTGGTTCAGGGTCAGCATGGGTTCTAGTGAATCAGGTGGCGGCGGTCGCTCGGGGTCGTGTCGTTTGTGTCGGGGTGTGTGGGGTGCTGGGCAGCGCCTAGGGTGTGGCCATGACGAACTTGACGGTGTTGGAGAGTACGGCGTATCGCTTGCAGCACGCGGTGGCGCGGGCGCAGTCGCTCGGGCGGGTGCCGTCGGTGGTGGCGGG
>NZ_CBCRZX010000021.1:0-77423 GCF_965137155.1 Stackebrandtia soli | reverse complement strand
GGGCGGACGGGGCGGACGGGGTGCCCGTCGGCTCGGTCGGAGGCCATTCCGCGACTATCCGTCTCGGAGGGGTAGCGCGACGCGACGCCCGCAGCATAGATTCATGGTATTCAATATCACCATTGTGGTGATCCCTTGCCCCATAAGGAGAATGTCATGCAATCGACAGACCGCCACCGCCGTCTCGGCGTGGTGGCCGCGAGCGTCCTCCTCGTCGCCGCGATCGCGCCCGGCACCGCGACGGCCGGCCCGGAACTCGGAACGATCCTCGGGACCGACGACCCGAACGCCCTCACAGGTCGTTACATAGTGGAACTCGCCGACGCGTCCGTGGACGCGACCACCGTCCGAGCGCTCGCCGCCGACTACGACGGCACCGTCACCCACACCTATGACGCCGGACTGCGCGGATTCGCCGCCACAATGGACCCCGAGGACGCCCGGGCCCTCGCCGCCGACCCGGCCGTGGCGGCCGTGTACGCGGACGCGACGGTCGGCATCGAGGCGGTCCAGCCCAACCCGCCCAGCCCCGGCCTCGACCGCATCGACGAGCTCGGCCACGGTCTCGACGGCCAGTACGCCTACCCCGACAGCGCCGGCCAGAACACGACCGTCCACGTCATCGACACCGGAGTTCGGACGAGCCACAGCGACTTCAGCGTCCTCGGTGTTCCCGGCAGCTCGCGCGCCTCCCACGGCTGGGACTTCGTCGACAACGACGCGGACGCCTCCGACTGCAACGGCCACGGCACCCACCTCGCCGGAACCGTCGCGGGCACCGACCACGGCGTCGCGAAATCGGCCAGGATCGTCTCGGTCCGCGTCCTCGGCTGCGCGGGAAGCGGCACCTTCTCCGGAGTGATCGCCGGCCTCGACTGGGCTGTCGACGACGCGAACGGGCGCGGCGTCGCGCTGTTGGCGGTCGGCGGCGGACCCAATACCGTGATCGACGCCGCCGTCGTGGCCGCGTTCAACGCGGGCGTCGCCGTCGTCGTCCCCGCCGGGTCCTCGTCCTCGGACGCGTGCGGCTTCAGCCCCGCCCGTGTCCCCGAGGCGTTCACTATCGGCGTCGTCGACACCGCCACCGATCGGCCGGCGAGCTTCGGCAACTACGGCCCCTGCATTGACATCTGGGCCCCCGGCACCGGCATCACGTCGACGTGGCACACGAGCGACACCGCCGTCCAGACGCTCAGTGGGGGCTCGACGGCCAGCGCCCACGCGGCGGGAGCCCTCGCGCTGTACCTCGGCGAGTTCCCCGGCGCCAGCGCCGCCACCGCGATGGGCGCGCTCGTCACCAACGCCGTCCCCGCGGCCGGGCCGACCGTTCCGCGCCTCTACATGGGATTCCTGAACTAGCGGCTCCGACGATCGGCGGGGCGGTCGCGGACGCCCACATGCGTCACCCGTCGCCGCCCCGGCCGCCGACCTCGAACGGCCCCGAACGGCCCCGAACGGCCCCGAACGGCCCCGAGGCTCCCAGCCACTCGGGCGGCCCTGGAAATGGGGCCGCCCTTGGCATTCCGAGCGCACGTCCACAGCGTGATCACGGAATGACCGAGTCCCGTCGAAGACGACCATCACCGTCGGAACAGACGTCCACGGAAGGACGGCCAGGGAGTCGACGGCCGTCACCGTCCAGACCGATCGCGCCCGATCGTCAAGTCGATAATGGACGGATCGATCAGGCGCGGCGGTCGGCGTACGCGGCCAATTCCGCCAGCTGCACCGGATTCAGCGACGGCCGCACGCGGGTCCGCGCGTCCGCGACATGCGCGGCGGTGACGCTGGCGGCGTCGACCGATTCGCGCATCGCCGACAGGGCCGCCTCCCTGATGAGCGCCGCGCAATCGGCCGCAGAGAAGTGATCGAGCTCTGCTCCGAGGGCGTCGAGGTCGACGTCGTCCGCGAGCGGGACGCCCTTCGCCGCGGAGCGCAGGATCGCGGCACGACCGTCCCCGTCCGGAGGAGGAACGTAGACGAGCCGTTCGAGTCGCCCGGGCCGCAACAGGGCCGGGTCGATCATGTCGGGCCGGTTCGTGGCCCCGATGACGACGACATTGCGCAGCGACTCGACGCCGTCGAGTTCCGTGAGCAGCGCGGCGACGACCCGATCGGCGGTGCCGCCGTCGGTGGAGCCGCCGCGCACGGGCGCGAGGGCGTCGAGCTCGTCGAAGAAGATGAGCGTCGGGGCGGCCTGCCGCGCGCGACGGAACAGGTCGCGGACGGCGGCCTCGCTCTCGCCGACCCATTTCGTCAGCAGCTCAGCGCCCTTCACTGAGAGCACATTGGACTTACCGGTGCCCGCGATGGCCTTGACGAGGAAGGTCTTGCCGCAGCCCGGCGGGCCGTAGAGCAGGACGCCGCGCGGGGCCTCGATGCCGAGCCGAGTGAAGGTGTCGGGGTAGGTCAACGGCCACAACACTGATTCGGTGAGGGTCTGCTTGACCTCCTCCATGCCGCCGACGTCGTCGAGCGTGATCGGTGCGAGTTCCAAGGACGAATCGGCCATGCTGGACGGTCGAACCGTGGTGAGCGCGGAGGCGAAGTCCTCGGCGCCGACCTCCGGTGATCCGCCGTCCTTGGCACGCATGGCGGCGCGGACGGCCGCCTCCCGCACGAGCGTCACCAGATCGGCGGCGACGTAACCGGGCGAGCGGGCGGCGAGGTCGTCGAGGCGGACCTCCGCCGTCAGCGGCATTTCCGCGGTGAACGCCGCCAGCAGCGCTCGCCGAGCCGCGACGTCCGGCATCGGCACGCCGATCTCGTGTTCGAGAAGGCCGGGTTGACGCAGGTTCGGCGATACGGCCTGTGGATCGGCCGTGGTGCAGATGACGGCGTTGCCGTCGCCGAGCGCGGTGCGCATCAGCCTGCGGAACACCGTCGACACAGGCGTCGTCGTCTCCTTGGGGGCCAGTTCCTCGACGCCGGTGACGAGCAGGGTGTCGCCGCCGCGCAGCGCGGCGACGGCGCGGGACAGGACGGCGGCGCCGTCGTTGGCGGCCAGCGCCGCGACGTCGGGGCCGTGGACGTGGTGGAGGGTGCTGTCGACCGCCGCCGCGACGGTTCGAGCCATCGTGGACTTACCGGTGCCCGCCGGTCCCGTCAGCAGGATGCCGAGCGTCATCGCGGTTCCGATGGTGGACAGGACATCGCGGTGGTGGAAGCCGAGGTCCAGCAACTCGCGCAATTCCTCGGCCTGGGCGCGGGGTCCGGCGAAGATGTCGAGCGGGATGACGGGCGGGCTGTCGACGGGGGGCGGCGCGGGTACGAGCGACGGCCGGACCACCTCGGCGGGACGGTCCGCCCGGGTGCCGGTGTTCGCCCACGTCACGCGGGTGTCGGTGGTGATCATGATCGCGTCGTGCGGGTCGGCGTCGGCGATCGTGAGGACGACCGTCGTCCAACCAAGGCCGACCGTGTTCGAGAGGGAGCGCCGGGCGGCCCGTATCGCGTCCCGTTCGGCTCCACCGATGTCGAGCGGAAGGAGGGACACGTCGTCCCCGGTTGAAACCACTTTGGACATCAGGGCGAGGCGCAGGGTCTCCGTCGACACGGCGGCCACGATCTCGGGCGGCCCCGCGACGACGACGTGCCGGGCGGCCGACAGCGCGACCGGTTCGACGTCGACGACGTCCCCGTCGCGCGCGCCGAGGTTGCCGAGCATGAGGTCGTCGGCGTGGACGGCGCCGCGCCCCGCTCCCGCCTCGGCGGCCAGGGCGATGCCCGTGCTCTCCCGGTTGCCGCGCAGTCGTACCGGGTCGCCCTGTTGTAGGCCGAGCGCCGCGAGGACCTCCGGGTGCAGGCGGACGATTCCGCGCCGGGCGTCGAGGGCGGCGGGGCGAAGACTGATGGCGAGACGCAGTGACGGGCGGTTATCCACGTCGGCAAGAGTATCGCCGTGACGCGCCCCCGCCACGAACCACCTGATCCTCAATGGAGGCTCTCTGGGCGGATCGGGTGGCCCTTCCTCGACTGTCGCGACCGAGGTCACCGCCGCGACCGACCCGGGAGACCGTCACCCCTGGGGAGTCGCTCGCGAAGAGCGTGGTCTTCGTTGACGCTGGATCGCCCGGCGCGGCAACGACCGACGTTCGGGGGCGGCTCCGGGCACGAACGCGCGGACCGATCCGACTCGATCGGCCCGCGCGTCGTGGTGATCAGGATTCCGGGGAGGCGAGGCTCATCTGGTACTCGGTGCGGTCGTCCTCTTTGAGGGTCGCCGTCACGGCACCGGCCTCGGCGAGTTCACGCCAGACCTCGCCCAGCCACGACTCGGCGTCGCCCTGGTTGCCGTGACCGTCGGATTCGGGGCCGACGACCGGGTTGCCTTCTGCGTCTTCGAAATGCCAGGTCCACGTCATCGGCTAACCATAATGGCCATCGGCGTTTCGCGGCAAGCCACCGTCGTCGGCACGTCACGCTCCGATCTCAGGACGCGGCGGCGATGACGAGCGCGACGGCGCTGAAGTGACAGATCCACGCGACGACGGTGAGGGTGTGGAAGATCTCGTGGAAGCCGAACCAGTCCGGCCACGGGTTGGGGCGCTTGAGTCCATAGACGACGCCGCCCACGCTGTAGCACAGGCCGCCGGCCACGATCAGGACGACGGCGAGAACGCCGACGCCTGCGAGGAACTGCGGGATGAAGAAGACGGCGACCCAGCCGAGCGCGATGTACAGACCGGTGTACAGCCATCGGGGCGCGCCCATCCACAGTGTCCGAAATACGACCCCGGAGACGGCGCCGATCCAGATGACGAGCATGACGGTCAGGGAGGCGGTGCCGGACAGGGCGATGAGCGCGAACGGCGTGTAGGTGCCCGCGATGATGAGGTAGATGTTCGCGTGGTCGAGGCGGCGCAGGACCTCCTCGACGCGCGGCGAGTGCGTTCCACGGTGGTAGTACCCGCTCGTGCCGAACAGCAGCGCCGATGTGACGGTGAAGACGGCGCAGGCGACGGTGCTCTGGGTGGTGGGGGCGGCGACGGTGAGCACGATGCCCGCGATCACGACGAACGGGAACACTATGGCGTGCAGGGCGCCGCGCAGGCGCGGCTTCGCCGGGGCGGTGATGGTGCTCATGACGTCCTCGTCTCTTGAACTGTCACTAGAGGTTGCCCCGGTGACGTCACGACGCGCAAGGCGAGTGCGTCATCAGGCGGAACGGGGGGCTTCGCATACGAATTCGCTTGTACGCGTGAGCTTCGACGGCGCCGCCGACGGCCGCTGGACCGCCGACGCGGGGCGGCCATGAACGTGGCGATGCCGCCGCCGAGTTGCCGGATGGCGAGGCAGCCCCCAAGTTACGCCGTCGTAGGTTACTGCTCCGTAAAGTGTGACGTAGGCCTCCGCCCAGGAGCGAAGAAGTGGGGATAACCCCCGCTCGAAACGGTCTCCGACAAGCGTCAGGAGCGACGCGACGACCTCGTCGAGGGGAACGCTCGTATCGACCTCCATCGACGCCCCGGCGCGCAACAGCGGCTCGATGGTGCTCCCGAACTCGCTTGCGTGCGAAGGCTGAACCTGCGACCTTCCTGGCGTGACCATAGTTCTTGGAGATCGACAGAGGTTTGCCGCCGAAGTCGGCGAGTGGGACCACGCGCTACGGCGCGTAGATCTGTGGATCGCCGGGGAGTGGCTGACTTGCGACGACAACATGGCATTCGTCCGACAGTTCCGCCCCGACGTGCTGGACACAGTTGCCCGGTTGCGCACCGGAGCAGGCCTTTGTCTGCCCTTCGGCTTGTCCCCGAAGGCTGCGCACCGGCGCCTCATGCTGTCTGCCGGAGAGGACCACGAGACCGAGGCCGAGTACGAGTTCCGCAGACATCACCGGGTCCTGGACTGGGGGCCGACGACCGACAACGCAACCGTCCACCTGTTTCGCGACGGTGACCGGTTGATGATCACACTGCAATTTTGGCGGATAGAACATCTGCGCAGGAAGCCCGAGCACGCTGGCGAGGTCTTCCTGGCAGAGATCCCTGTTCCGGAGTTGGTCGGCATCCTCGAGAACCTTGCGGCCGCTCTTGGCGTTGGTCCCCAAGTCTCCTGACAGACCGACGGCGGGATCCCCGGCGTGGTGGGCGGGTACGGAGGGGATAACCCCCGCTCGAAACGGTCTCCGACAAGCGTCAGGAGCGACGCGACGACCTCGTCGAGGGGAACGCTCGTATCGACCTCCATCGACGCCCCGGCGCGCAACAGCGGCTCGACCGTGCGGAGTTGCTCCAGGATCTCGGCGAGTTCCTCGGGTCGTTTGCCGTAGCCGTTCGTGGTGCGGGTGGCGAGCCGTCTTCGCAACAGCGACTCCGGCGCGCTGAGCAGCACGACGTGATCGAAGTATTCGTAGAAGTCGCCCTGGTTCTCGACGCAGCCGGAGACGAACAGCGTCGACTCGCGCGCACCGGACAGCAGGTCCCGCATCCGGTCCGGCCGCCAGATCCAGCCCGGCTCCGCGAACGGCGTCGGCGGGGGCGTGCCGTCGGCGGGGCCGCACCAACCGTCCTCGTCGGTGTCGACGGCCTGGTACCCGCGTTTCGCGAGCGCGGCGATCACCGTCGACTTTCCCGTGCCGGAGAGCCCGGTCAGCAACACCCGCGTCATGACGCCACCCTATTCCGACCACGGGGAACACGCGCGGCGTGCGTCGAGTCCGCGCGGTCGACATGCCGTCGGAGAGTGTGGGGCCAACGCGAGCCCACCTGGGCCATCCACTACGGCGACGCTTCGACCCGGCGAGCACCGAGGGGACGTCGGTCGAGCCGTTTCGGAACGCTCGACCGGTCAAGCGGGGCCGGGAGTACCGCAACGCCCGAACACCGTCCCGAGGTCCCGAGCCCGATCCTCCCGTCCCGCAACGGAATCCGGTGTGGCCGAATGACGTGACGAGCCGTCACCGGCCATCCCGCGAACCCGAGACGGCGACCGGCCACTGTGGTCTCGGACGTTCGCGGCCGGGTGCTTCCGCGCCGAGCCTGAGACGCGCCTGAGTCGCGTCCGGGCGCGGCGGGACCCGGGGCGTACCGTTTCCGCATGCGTACATGGCTCCGCCGCCGATGGCGGTCGGCGACGACGGTCGCCGTGATCGCCGCGGTCGTGGCTGCGGCGGGAATCTGGTGGTGGTCCTCGGAGCCGCCCCCGCACACCACTGAGGACTACACGATCGGCACGGGTGGCCCGGAGCCCGCCGATCTCGACGCGCGGCTCTACATCCCCGACGTCACACCGGCACCCGCCGTCCTGCTGTCGCACGGTTTCGGCGGCACGAAGGACACCGTCACCGAGCAGGCGGAGAAGCTCGCGGCGGCCGGATTCGTCGTCCTGACGTACACCGCTCGCGGTTTCGGGGCCTCGACCGGGACCATTCACCTGAACGCCCCCGAATACGAGGTCGCCGACGCGTCGGCGCTGCTCGACCACCTCGCCGAACGCGACGAGGTCCTGTCCGATGGGGACGGCGATCCGAGGGTGGCGGCGGTCGGCGGCTCGTACGGGGGCGCCCTGTCACTCCTGCTCGCCGGTTACGACGACCGGGTCGACGCGGTGGTCTCCTCCATCACGTGGAACAACCTGGCCGACGCGCTGTTCCCGAACGCCGCCAAGACATCCGACGAGGTGCCTCCTTCCGGCGAGCCGTCGACCGACCCGGACGAGTCCGCCCCCGGCGGCGTCTTCAAACGCGCGTGGGCCGGCATCTTCTACGCGACCGGCCTCGCCGGTGGCCCGCCCGGACAACCGATGCCGGGGCTCGACCCGGCGTGCGGCCGCTGGGCTCCCGAGGTGTGCGAGGCGTACGGCCGGATCGCCTCGACGGGTCGCCTCGACGACGCGACGAGGACCCTCCTCGACAAGTCGAGCCCGTCGTCGATCCTCGACCGGATCACCGCCCCGACGCTGCTCGTGCAGGGCCAGGCGGACACGTTGTTCGGCCTGGATCAGGCCGACGCCAACGCCGCCGGCATCACCGGCGCGCCCGTCCGGGTCGCCTGGTTCGGCGGCGGCCACGACGCGACCGGAACGCCCTCGGACCTCGACCGGGTCGACGGACTGAGCGTGGAATGGCTCGACCACTACCTCCGGGACACCGGAACCGCGCCCGACGACTCCTTCTCGTTCACGCGCATCGGCGGAGTGAACTCCAGCCGCGCGGACCTCGCGACGATCGGCCTGTCCGCACCCCGGTACCCAGGTCTGGGCGGCTCCGAAGACCCCGTGAACCTCCCGCTGTCGACTGGACCGCAGACGATCGCGAGCCCGCCCGGCGGCACCCCCGCCGCGATCTCCTCGGTCCCCGCGCTCGGCGCGCTGTCCTCGCTGGCGAGCAGTCGGTTCACACAGGACATCCCCGGCCAGTTCGCGGTCTTCGAGACCGAGCCGCTGGCCGACCAGACGGATATCGTCGGCACGCCTACGGTTTCCGTTCGCGCGGCGTCGCCGAACGGCGAGGCGGTGTTGTTCCTCAAGTTGTACGACGTCGACCCGTCCGGCACGACGACCCTGCCCGCCGGGCTCATCGCGCCCGTCCGGCTCACGGGCCTGCCGACCGACCTCGGGGAGGCGGACCCGGTCGAGTTGACGCTCCCCGGGATCGTGCACCGGGTCGAGGCCGGTCACACCCTGCGCGTCGTCGTCGCGACGGCGGATCAGTCCTTCGCCGGTCCGACCGAACCCGTCCAGTACATGGTGGACGTATCGGGCGAGCTGACGCTGCCGACGACGGTCGGGGCGCCGCTGCCGTCGACCGACGCCGCGTGGTTCGTCGCGCTCGTCGTGCTCGCCGTCGGACTGCCGCTGATCGCGTTGACCGCGTGGGTGATCGCGCGAATCCGGCATCGCCGTCGCGATCGCACCGTCGCCGCCGAACACGTCGACACGCCCCTCGTCGTCAGCGGCCTCCGCAAGGTCTACGCCGACGGCTTTGTCGCCGTCGACGGCGTCGACTACTCGGTCGAGCGCGGTCAGGTCGTCGGCCTGCTCGGACCGAACGGCGCCGGTAAGACGACGTCACTGCGCGTCCTCATGGGACTGTTGCAGCCGACCGATGGCGAGATTCGCGTGTTCGGGCATCGCGTCACCCCCGGCGCGCCGGTCCTGTCGCGCCTGGGCGCCCTGGTCGAGGGCCCCGGCCTCCTGCCACACCTGTCCGGTATGGACAATCTCCGGCTGTACTGGCGCTCCACCGGGCGCCCCGAGGCCGACGCGCACTTCGACCGGGTCGTCGAGATCGCCGACCTCGGCGAGCGCATCCACCGCAAGGTCCGCAAGTACTCGCACGGCATGAAGCAGCGCATCGCGATAGCTCAGGCGATGCTCGGCCTGCCGGAGCTGTTGGTCCTCGACGAGCCGACGGACGGCCTCGACCCGCCGCAGATCGCCGCGATGCGGCGCGTCCTGCACGACTACGCCTCGGAGGGGCGCGCCGTGCTCGTGTCGTCGCACCTGCTCGCCGAGGTCGAACAGACCTGCACGCACGTCGTCGTGATGAGCCGGGGCCGGGTGGTCGGCGCCGGAAAGGTCGCCGACGTCATCGGCGGCGGCTCCGGCCAACGACTCGAAGACGCCTTCCTGGAACTCGTGGAGTAGACAATGGACACGATCACGACGGAGCGCGTCGCCGAGGACGGCTCCGCCCGCGGTTATCGGGCGCACGCGACATTCCGATACGGCACCGAGTTCCGACGCCAGCTCACCCGGCGACGCACCCAGTGGACGCTGATCCTGTTGGCGCTGCTCCCGGTCGTGCTGTACATAGCGTTCAGCGTCGGAGCCGGGGACAACGGGCGCGACGACGACAGCGGCAACGCCTTCGCCCTCGCCGACTTCGCCACGCTCGGCGCCGCGAACTTCACGTTGTTCGGGCTGCTCGTCTCGTCGAGTTTCCTCATCATCGTCGTCGTCGCGCTGTTCTGCGGGGACACGGTCGCCAGCGAGGCCGGTTGGGGAAGCCTTCGCTACCTGCTGGCCGTGCCCGTGCCGCGAGGTCGACTACTCGCGGTGAAGCTCGCCGTCGGTCTGACGTTCTCGGCGTTGTCGATGCTGATCCTCACCGGATCGCTGCTGCTCGTCGGCACCCTCGCCTACGGCTGGGAGCCGCTGCGCGCCCCGCTCGGCGGGGAACTCGCCGCGTCGGAGGCGGTGTGGCGGGTGCTCGGCGTCGCGGGATATCTCGCGATCACGCTCGTCGTCGTCGCCGGCCTGGCGTTCCTGCTGTCGGTGCTGACGGACGCGCCGCTGGCCGCCGTCGGCGGCGCCGTCATGCTGCACATCGTCTCGAACATCCTCAACGCGGTGACCGCGCTCGGGGATCTCCGCGACGTGCTGCCGACGCGCTACGCGCAATCGTGGCTGGGGCTGTTGTCGTCGCCCGCGCAGTTCGACGACATGGTGCGCGGCACCGTCACGTCCTTCGCCTACGCGGCGGTTTTCATCGCCGTCGCGTTCTGGCGATTCAACCGCAAGGACATCACGTCCTGACCGGGGACGACGGTGAGCCCCGGCGCTGACGGCACACGGGTGGCCTCCGCCTGGCAGTATCGACAACGATCGCGCTATCGGACGACCCAGGCGAGGTAGGAGCACGTGACAGAGGCGCCAGGCCACGACGACCCGTCCCGCCCGGAGGGGCTCGGCGAGCACCCGACCGGTGCACCCGACATGTTCGCCCCGCCTCCCTCCTGGCAACCGCCGACGGCACCGCCACGTCCGCCCGTCGTCTCCGCGCCCCCGCCGATCGGTCCGCCCGCTCCCCCGCCGCGCAAGCCGAAGCTGAACAGGACGGCCTGGCTCACGCTGGCCGGATTCGGCGTCACCGTCGTCATCGGCATCATCGCCGCCGTCGTCCTCATCGGCGGTGACGACCCGTCGACGGGCCCGGGGGCCGCCCAGAACGGACCGGAGTGCGTCCCGCCGGAGAAGCCCGCCGAGAAGCCGATCCCGGCGGAGGAGTTCTACGAGTACGACCCGTGGGAGTCGACCCTCGACCCGGACGCGTCCAAAGCGGACAGACTCGGGGTCTGGGACCACGTGGACTGTTGCGAGATCGGCATCGTCTCCAGCGCGGAGGCGATCGCCGAGGCGGGCTGCGAGTGGGGCATCGAGACGGCGTATCGCACCCAGGACGGCGACATGGGGATCGCGCAGTTGATCCTCGCGTACCCGACGACGGCCGCGGCTCGACAGGGCGCCGAGATCGACTTCTCCAGCTACCGGTTCGCGCCCGACTCCGGTTTCTACGAGACCGATGTGGAGGTCTACGGCATCTCGGAGGCGACGGGTAGCTTCGTCGTCATCACCATCGGAGCCATCAAGGTCGGTGACGACGCCGCCCTTGAACAGGCTCAACGCACACTGTCGGCCTTTCACGGAGACCACGCCTTCACTCTCGTGTGGTGACGCGAATCCCGTTCAAACCTTTGTGGAGTCCCGTCGGCCGTGCGCCGCGAGCTTGCGTCCGTCGTGCACACTCGCGGTGAACAACACGGAAGCGACCGCGCCACGCGGTCCATGAGGAGGCCCCATGACGTACCCAGCGGGTGGCTACCCGGACACACCCCCGCCGGGCGGCAACGACCCCACTGGTTGGAATGCCGGAGGCCCCTCGGGCCAACCGAATCCGTACGACCAGCACGACGACCGGGGCACCTCCGGCATCGAATACACCTTCGACCAGCCGCAGAACGACCCCTACGCGCAACAGAGCCCGACCTACGGGCCCCCGCAGGGCTCCGCCCCGTACACGCCACAGCCCATGTCCGGGGTGCCGATGAGCCCCGGACCGCAGGGCCCGCCACTTCCCCCGCAGGGTGTTCCACAGCAACTGCCCCCGCCCCCGACGCCGTCGAAGGGGCCGCTCATAGCCGGGATCGCCGTCGGCGCGGCCGTCCTGATCGGACTCGCGATCGTCATCGTCGTGTCCATGGACAAGCCGAAGGAGCCCTCGGCGGACCCGACGGACCCCGCGCCGACGGTCACCGAGCAACAGCCGTCGCCGACCGAGGACGTCACCCCCACCGACGAAGCGCCCAGCGGGGACCGCCTCAGCTACACCGAGTACGCCCACGACTGGGACTTCGCCTACGACGGCGTCGAACTGTCCGCGACCTACCAGAACGGTTGGGACTACGAGGACTGCTCGGCCGTCGAGACCGAGGGGGCGCTGACCGCGCTCGGCTGCGAATACGCCTTCGAGGTGACCCACCGCGCCGAGGACGACCAGCTGTACCTGACGACGCTCGTGCTGTCGATGCCCGACGAGACGACCGCGACGCAGGTCGCCAAGGACAAGGCCATCGTCGACGGGGACTTCGCCCTCCAGTCCGAAAGCTCCCTCTCCGACTACTCGTACGGCAAGTGGCGCACCAACAGCGGATCCCACTTCGTGGTCCTGACCATCTGCACCGCGACCGACCAGGTCAGCGAGGAGAAGGCCGACGAATACCTCGACAACCGAGCGTGGGACATCGCCGCCGCACTGCTGTGGACCTAATGCGGGAGTGTGGCCGTCACCACGGTGCGAGGCCACCGCGACCCGCGTAGGATCGATCGCGTACTTCATCCAGAGCAGTCGAGGGTCCGGCCCGATGACGCTGCGGCAACCACTCCGTCTCGGCGGGGCAGGTGCTAATTCCGTCCGGTGTCACACCGGGAAGATGAGGCAGCGCTTCCCTTCGAGGGGGCTATGCCCTCCTTCTACGAAGAGGAGCACGCGACGTGTCCACACAGGCCACAACCCCGTTCGCCGACGGTCCCGCGATCGGACTGATCTGCCGTAACTGCCAGGCGACCTACCCACTCGTCGCGCAACACGCGTGCTGGCAGTGTTTCGGCCCCCTCGAAGTCGATTACGACGCCGACGCGCTCGCCCGCGTCACCCGCGAATCGATCGAGGCGGGACCGGACAACATGTGGCGGTATGCCGCGCTCCTGCCCGCGGGCATCGACCCGGCGACGAGGGTGACGCTCGACCCCGGCATGACACCCCTGATCTCGGCCGACAACCTCGCGCGAGCGCTCGGTATGCGGAAGCTGTGGGTCAAGGACGACAGCGCCAACCCGACGCATTCGTTCAAGGACCGGGTCGTGTCGGTGGCGTTGACGGCGGCGGCGCAGCTCGGTTTCGAGCGTTACGCGTGCGCGTCGACGGGGAACCTCGCGAACTCGGTGGCGGCTCACGCGGCGCGGGCGGGCAAGCCGTCGATCGTGTTCATTCCTCACGATCTGGAGCCCGGCAAGATCCTCACCACCGCCGTCTACGGTGGCCGACTGGTCGCGATCGAGGGTTCCTACGACGACGTGAACCGGTTGTGCGGTGAGCTCACCGAGACCGACGAGTTCGAGTCGACCGCCTTCGTCAACGTCAACGTCCGGCCGTTCTACGCGGAGGGGTCGAAGACGCTCGGCTACGAGGTCGCGGAACAGCTCGGCTGGCGGGTGCCCGCGCAGGTCGTCATTCCGATGGCGTCCGGCGAGCTGTTGACCAAGGTGGACAAGGCTTTCGCCGAGCTGGCGGAGATCGGCCTGGTCGACGACGCGACGTGCGCGGTCTACGGGGCCCAGTCCAGCGGCTGCAACCCGATCGCGACCGCGCTGCGCGCCGGAACCGACGTCATCACCCCGGTCAAGCCGACGGGCATCGCCAAGTCCCTCAACATCGGTGACCCGGCGGCCGGTCCGTACGCGATCGACGCGGTGAAGCGGACCGGCGGTTGGATGGCCGACGTCGACGACGACGAGATCCGCGCGGGCATCGCGTTGCTCGCGGAGACGACGGGGGTCTTCGCCGAGACCGCCGGCGGAGTGGTCGTGGCGTGCCTGCGAAAACTGCTCGACGAGGGGCGTCTCGACCCCGAAGCCGAGACCGTCATCTTCAACACCGGTGAGGGTTTGAAGACCCTCGACGCGGTGAGCGGAGGGCCCACCCACCAGATCAAGCCGTCACTACGCGACGCTCGCGCCGCGGGCCTGCTCGGCTGATCGCCCCTGGGCGCCGGGAAGTGTCGGCTTCCCGGCGCCGCCCGCGCGTGTCCACGCCATCTTGGACGTCGCGGCGGTTAGCGTCTTTTGCCTCTCTACCTGAAAGGGGAAGGCAATGCTGCTGGCGATGACGATGTTCCAAACCGTCGATGGCGTGATGCAAGGCCCGGGCGGACCGGACGAGGACCGCGGCGACGATTTCAACCGGGGTGGCTGGCTCGCGCCGCACTTCGACGAGGAGACGGGCCGATACGTAACCGACGCGTTCAACCGTGCTGACGCGTTCCTGTTGGGACGCAACACATATGACATCTTCGCCGCTTACTGGCCGCTCGTGACCGATCCGGATGATCCCATCGCGAGCCGACTGAACAGCCAACAGAAGTACGTCGCGTCGACCACGTTGACCGATCCGCCCTGGGAGCGCACGACCGTCCTGTCCGAGGACATCCCGGCGGCCGTCGCGCACCTGAAGTCCCAGCCCGGCGGGGAACTCCAGATACACGGAAGCGCGTCACTGGTCCGCTCCCTGCACGAGCGGGACCTCATCGACGAGTACCGGTTGCTGACGTTCCCGGTCATCCTCGGCGAAGGCAGGCGGCTCTTCGCCGATCGCGGAGTCGACACCGGGCTCGAGCTCACCGATTCCCGCGTCACCGATTCCGGCGTCTCCATCAACGTCTACCGTCCGACCGGGCGACCCGAGTACGGCGAAGCCGGCTCCTGAGCCGTCCGCCGATTCGCTGTGGCGCAAGGCGGTTCGTCGAAGGCGTCCGTTTCACCGTTCACGGGGTGAGGACGTCGCGCAGACCGCGGGCCGGGCCGCGTCGCCGGAGCGGATCTTCGCGTGCTCGGTCAGGGTCGACAGTCAGGCGGCTTGGGCTCTCGTTCGTCGTGATCGCACATGGCGGACGGCCCATGGCGCGGACGGGTCTCGCCCGGAACGAGCTTGTGTATCGGCCCGCCGGGTGGTGACGACTCTCGTCACCGACCAGGAGTCGTCCGGTCAATCCGGCGGGCCGTTGCGCCGTCGAAGTCCGCCCCTTCGCGATCGGGCCGTGTGCCGTCGAAACGGTGGTCGGGGAGAAGGCCCCGCTCCCCCTCGATGGCCGGTGGCACCGCATGTTCACGATCGCCACGCCATCGACGACGGTCATTCCGTCGGTTCCGCCGACGAACGAACGGGATCACTCCCTTCATGACCACTGTAGAACGTTGGTCGTCCGGAATGAACGCCCACACCGATCCCCCGGACATCGCGCCCCGGTGAAGTCCGTCGACTCGCCATGCCGCATCCACGGGGCCAGCGCCGCCACCGAATGGGGGCAGGCGACCGCGCGACCCGGATCGCGACCAATTAAAGACCACAGTGCCATTACTGACAGTCACATAGTCGATTGTCTACGTCGCCGTAGGTTTCTCGCCGATGCGAGCGAGGAGCGCGACACGAGGGTCGACAAGCGGGTCGAACATTCGACCTGCTCACACCGATGATCGAGCAAATACAGTGGAGTCGAGTTAGCCCGGCTACCGCACATTTCGGACTGGCGCCGGTGTCTAAACGCGACCCGATCGATTATCACGTAGAGTGACTCCCGGTCCATCAACTGTCGGGTATCCGACAGAAATGCGCATGCCAGAACCATTGACGGCCAAGGTAAACAGACGCACAATCGTCGGTGCGGGAGGCCATTCGCACTTCGTCCCCCCGGTCGGTTGACTCCGTGCCCCGGCCGTCCACGACGATCAGTCCCCATGTGGGCCTGCCAGCGATGGCCTCCCGACCAACGCCCCCATCGCCACTCCCGCGTTCCACCGATGTGGACTAAGAGTCGACCGATTCGATCCTCAATGGATCAAGCACCGGGCCACGCATTCACTGAATCATCAATCGGTGAGACGCCGTGACTTCTTCAGGTCGCTCCGATGGCGCTTGTCGTTCAGCCGCCGCATCCGCGCGCCCCTACTCGGCTTCGTCGGCCGCCGCTTCTTCTCGTCGGTGTTCAGCGCCTCCCGCAGCAACACCACCAGGCGCTCCTTCGCGTCCTCACGATTGCGCAACTGGGACCGATAACGCGACGCCGCGATCGTCAACACGTCGTCGACGAGCCGCTGCGCGAGTCGCTGCCGCGCCAGCTCCAACCGCTCCGGAGACACCCCGAGGATGTCGGTGAGCGCCAGGCTCAACTCGACGCGACTGTCGGTCGTGTTGACGCCCTGACCGCCCGGCCCGGAAGACCGCGAGAAACGCCAACGCAGACTGGCCTCATCGATCCGAACCGTCCCGGTGATCTCAAGTTTCCCGGACACACCACACCTCCTTCGCGCATCGAAATATGTTCACAGCTGTCACCCTCGGCGCCATGGTACGGCGCCCGACTCACCTGTCGCCTCCCGTTTTCGCCTCGTCCGCGCATAGCAGCCGAGGTATCCACGAAACCACTCAACACGCCGAGCGGCGCCGATATTCTGCGCGGACGCGGTTTGGTCGCCGTCGGTGTCTCAGCAGGGGTGTGGCGGGGCGGGGTGACCACCGCAGCGTCGCGACGAGCCACCGGTACGGGCGGCCACCGCCCGGCCCACAACCACTTAAGGGGCCACCTCGAGACCGACTCAATGACACGGGAGGAACTGAGGATGACACGCACGTGGACCATCAACGGCACGCTCACCGTGAAAGCGGCGAAGGACAGTCAGACGCTCTTGGCCGACCCGGTCGCCAAAGCGATCGCGATGATGAAACCGGCCGACACGGACGCGATCGGCATCGCCGCGATCGACCCGGGAATGTCCGACGTCGCCGAGTTCTGCCAGCACTACCAGGTGCCGCTCGCGGCGTCCGTCAACTGCGTCATCGTTCGCGGACGACGCGGCGCTCGCACCCGGTACGCGGCGTGCATCGCGTTGGCCACCACGAAGGTCAACATCAACACGGTCGCCCGGCGACACCTCGCCGTCGACAAGGCGGCGGTCGCCGATCCGGCGGACGCGGTCGAAAGGGTGCGCATGGACAGTGAGGGTTTCACCGCGATCGGGCTGCCGACGGAGTGGCCGATCCTCATCGACGCGGCGGTCGCGGCCGCGCCGGAACTCGTCGTCGGGGCGGGAACCAAGGCCGCCAAGCTGTTCGTGAGCGGCGGCCTGCTCGCCGATCTACCGGACACCGAGGTCGTCGACGGCCTCGCCGGCTGATCGAGAGCGGGAGTTGGGGGACGGACCGCGCGTTGCGCGCGGTCCGCTGTCCGTCAACGGCTTCAGCCGAAGACCGCGTCTAGTTCGCGCGCGTCGACGGCGCGACGGCCCCAGGCGTCGAGGCGCTCGGAATCAGCACACTCGGTAATCCGATTACGGACATGGGCCGGCACCTCGCCGAAACGCGCACAGAGGACGGTGATGAGCATCTGCGCCTTGCCTCGCATGACCAGGCGCGACTCGGTCAGTTGCGCGCCCGGCTGCCCGAACTTGCGCATGCGAGCCAATCCTCGCTGATGCCGAAACGTACCTGCCGCCACGAAGCCCTCCTACAGCTTTGCGAACCGATTGTGGAACGAACTTACGTTTCGTAGCCTACTGACATCGCCCCTCGGCCGTTCCACACGGGTACGCGATTATCCAAACCGGACTATGGTACATATTCTGCGACACAAGGGTTCTCGTCACTCCCATGTAAACGAACAAAATGGAGGGTTACGCCTGCGTAGGTAGCTCGTCCGCGCTGATCAGCCCCAATGGCCGGGAACCGGCGAAGAACCTCGCGACCTCGGTGACGGCGTAGGCACCCAGCGCCGCCATCTCGTATCCCTGCGCGCCCGCGACATGGGGCGTGACGATGACGTTCGACAGACCGAACAGCGGATGCCCTGCGGGCAATGGTTCGGGGTCGGTCACGTCCAGGATCGCGTCCAGGCGCCCCGAGGCGCATTCGGCGACGAGCGCGTCGGTGTCGATGATCGAACCGCGCGCGGTGTTGATGACGGTGGCGCCGTCGCGCAGCAGGCCGAGCAGGCGCCCGTCGATGAGGTGTCGGGTCTCGGGGAGTTGGGGCGCGTGAACGGACAGGACGTCGACGGACGCGCAGAGTTCGTCGAGGTCCACGAGACGGGTGCCCAGGGCGTCGGCGGTGTCGGGGGAACAGTACGGGTCGTACAACACGGTCGGCACCGAACCCGCGAGGCCACTGAGGACGATCCGGCCGATGCGGGACGCGCCGACGACACCGATGGTGGGCCGGGCGGGACCGAGCCGGCCTGCGGCGGTGGGCCAGCCGTCGAGCCGATACCGCCGTGCCTGCCGGAGAACGCCTTTCATGGTCAGGTGGATCATCGAGAGCGTGTACTCGGCGACGAATCCCGCGAGGACGTCGGCCGCGGTCGACACGGTTACGCCCGCGTCCCACACGTGTGGGCCGAGATGGTGTTTGAGGCTGCCGGCCGCGTGCGCGATGAACGCGAGTTTGGGCGCGCGGGCGAGCACTTCGGGGGTGACGACCGGGGTGCCCCAGCCGGTGATCAGGAACTCCGCTCGCCGCAACGGTTCGGCGGCACGCGGATCGTCGAAGTCGTCGATGGCGAGCGCCGTGTCGACGTCGGCGAGCGCGGACAGGCGGCGACGCTCGCTCTCCGGGAGCACGGCAGCGTGCGTCTCGGCGTCCATCAGGATGAGTCCGCGGGGCTTCCGCGTCGGACCATTGGGTTCTGTTGTGGACATTTCTGCGTCTCCTGTCGCGCGCGAGGATGGGTCGGGGGTGACGGTAGGATTCACCTGGGCTCGACGACGCGAACCGACGCGCCTGGTCGAGCCATTGAGTCCTTAATGGGTAGTCTCGGGGGCCTCCGGCCTCCTCCCCAGGTCGGAGACTACCCACCACTCGCTGAAGCCACGCTAAAGGCGGCTGAAGCTCACTTCAGCCGCCGTCGATTCCGCACCGTCAGACCGGTTGTATGGGCAACTGCAGGCGACGTGCCGCCGCCGACGCGGGATGCTCGGCGAACACACCGGCGGCCAGGCGTTGGCGGCACAACGCCGCGAGCGTCTCGTACGCCGCTTTGCCGAGCAGGCCGATCAACTCCGGCGCGTAGCTCTCGAACAGCGGTTGCGCGCCGGTGTGCGCCATCGGCGACGACGTGCACCAGAACTCGAAGTCATGCCCGCCCGCGCCCCAGGCGCGCCGGTCGAACTCGCCGATCCACGTCACCTCGGCCGTCGAACCGTCCGCGCGGGTGATCGTCGAGAAGTCCCGCTTCACGGGCAACTGCCAGCACACCTCGGGCTTGTAGTCCATCGGGTGGACGCCGTCGCGGAGCGCCTGCGCGTGCAGGGAGCACCCGGATCCCCCCTCGAAGCCCTCCCGGTTGTGAAAGACGCACGCGCCGTCGACGACGGCCGTCTTCCGGGCGGGATGGTCGACGCCCTCCTCGTCCTCGAGGCTGTCCGTCGCCACCGTCTCGGCGAATCGCCGGTGCAGCTGCCACGTCCGCGGGGTCAGCCGGGCGACGGCCGCTCGGACCCGTTTCTCGTCGTCCCGGTCGGTGTAGAAGGCGCCGTGGATGCAGCAGCCGTCGTCCGGTTGCTCGACGTCGATTCCGGGGCAGCCGTTGCCGAACACGCACGACCAGCGGGACAACAGCCAGGTCACGTCGGCGCGAACGATCGTGTCGGCGTCGTCCGGGTCGACGAACTCGATCCACTCGCGAGTGAAGTCGAGAGGGGTCTCGGAGACCTCGGTCATGTCCGCCCCCGCGCGGCACGACGGAAGATGATGCGTTGCGTCATGCCTCCCAGACTACGGGTGCCCACGTGGTGGCTACCCTTGCGTGATGGCGTCCGCACCTGTGCTGCTATCCACGTCCTCGGTCTACCCCGAACCCACGGCGGTCGCGTTCGAGCTCGCCGCGAAGCTCGGCTACGACGGCCTGGAGATCATGGTGTGGACCGACGCCGTGAGTCAAAATCCGGAGACCCTCGCCACGCTGTCGGAGCATTACGGCGTGTCGATCGGGTCAATTCACGCGCCGTGTCTGCTGATGACGCAGCGCGTGTGGAGCAAGAACCCATGGGTTCGACTACGGCGGGCGGCCGACATGGCCGTGCACCTCGGCGCATCCACTGTGGTGATACATCCGCCGTTCGCGTGGCAGCGGGGCTACGCCCGGGTCTTCGCGGAGGGGCTCACCCGGTTGCGCGGCCAGTTCCCCGGCCTGCGGTTCGCCGTCGAGAACATGTATCCGATCAAGATGGCGGGGCGCGGTTTCGCCCCGTACTCGCCGGACTGGGATCCGACGAACCCCGGCTACGACAACTACACATTGGACCTGTCGCACTGCGCGGCGTCCAACACCGACGCGTTGGATCTCGCCGACCGGATGGGGGCGGGGCTCAGCCACGTCCACCTCGGTGACGGGAGCGGGCCGGGCCACGACGAACACGCCGTTCCCGGACGGGGGACGCAGCCGTGCGGCGAGCTCCTCGCGAAGCTCGCCGCGTCGGACCTGGAGTTCACCGTCGCGGTCGAGGTGTCGACCCGCAAGGCCGGCCATCGCGCCGTTCGCGAGGCCGACCTCGACGAATCGCTCCGTTTCGCGCGCCGCCACCTGTGACGTCTCGTGGCGACGGCGCGTGACGGGTCAGGCTGCGGCGGCCGCGGCGGCCTCGCGCTTGCGGGCGCGGTGGGCGGCGACGTGCGAACGGGTCGCGCAGCGTTCCGAGCAGAACCGGCGGCAGCAGTTCGACGAGGTGTCGAGGTAGACGTTGCCGCACCGGGAGTCCGCGCACACGCCGAAACGTCCGCCGTCGAAACGGCACAACCAGGCGGACAGGCCCCAGGCCGCGCCCGCGATGTACTCGGCGGCGACGGAGGTTCCGCGGCCCGTCACGTGCATGTGCCAGTTCTTGGTGGTGTGTCCGGCGATACGCGGTTGGACGGGGAACTGTTCGAGAAGCGCGTTCAAGATTCCGACGGCGCTCGCGTCGTCCTTCTCGGCGCCCTTGACGAAGACGTCGCGTAGTTTTCGCTGGGCACGGCGAAACGTCGCGAGGTCACGTTCTGTAGCCCGGTCCCGCCACCAGACGCGGTCTCCCAGAAGGGAGCGCAGGTCATCCATGTCGTCCAGCTTCGCGTTGGCCAGATCGGCGGCGGTTTGCGCGTAGGCATCAAAGTCCACCCACATACGGTAGACAATTTCGCCCCGGGTAACCAGTAGTACAGTACTGAGCTCCTTACGGAGCAGGCGTGCGCTCGGATCGGTGGGCCGAACCGGGGAGACATCGGTATGTGAGGTGGACGCGCGGTCGGCGATTCGGCCGACGTGCTCGATGGGCGAACGTGGCCACGGCGCGCGAAACGGGCCGTTCCGCCGAGGGCCGGTGCCGGACGGCGCGGTCCGGTGGCGACCCTCGGCGGAACGGTGTCGAAGGTCCACCGCTGTGCCGTCGGCATGCTGCGTCACCATTGTGCGGCCTGCTCATGCGCGGAACCCATTGTGGCGATACGCTCGCTGGCATGCTGCGATCCTTGATCCTGGCCGCCGCCGGCTCGTCGAAGATGGAACGGCTGGTGGCGACCGCGCCGGTCAGCCGTGACGTCGTCGCGCGTTATGTCGCCGGTGCCGCCACCGAAGACGCGCTCCGCGCGACCCGTGGGTTGGTCGACGACGGGCTGAAGGTGACCCTCGACTACCTCGGGGAGGACACCTTGACCGCCGATCAGGCGGAGGCGACGCGCGACGAGTATTTGACGTTGTTGCAGGCGCTCAACAAGCAGGGCCTGACTCCGGCCGCGGAGGTCAGCATCAAGTTGTCGGCGCTGGGTCAGCGTTTCGACGAGGAGTTGTCGAACCGGCTCGCCGCCGAGATCTGTGACGCGGCGGCCGACGCGGGCACGACGGTGACCGTCGACATGGAGGACCACACCGTCACCGACATCACGTTGGACACGGTGAACGAGCTGCGTCGGAACCACCCGGGCACGGGAACGGTGTTGCAGTCGTATCTGCGGCGGACCGAGGCGGACTGCAAGGAGTTCGCGACGTCGGGTTCGCGTGTCCGCCTGTGCAAGGGCGCCTATTCGGAGCCGGAGACGGTCGCGTACCAGCGGCGTCTCGACGTCGATCGGTCCTATGTGCGCTGCATCGACGCCCTGATGCGCGGTGACGGGTACCCGATGCTGGCGACCCACGACCCGCGACTCATCGAGATCGGGCTCGACCGGGCCAGTTGGTACGACCGCGAACCGGACTCGTTCGAGTTCCAGATGCTGTACGGGATCCGCCCGGAGGAGCAGAGGCGGCTCTCCGAGGCCGGCTATCAGGTTCGGGTGTACGTGCCGTTCGGCGACCAGTGGTACGGCTACCTGATGCGGCGGCTCGCCGAGAAGCCCGCGAACTTGACAATGTTCCTGCGGTCGCTCGCCGGAAAGCGCTGAACTTTCGCGGGTTACGTCGGGATCCGTAGGGCCGTTTGGCTTTCACCCGCTTGAGTGACGAGGTTTCGCCCGTCCGGGTGACGGCGTCGGCCGGTTCGTTTCGCCGGAAACGACGGTGGTGGGCGCCGAGGAGACCCCGATGCCCACCACTGTGGATGTGCGTTCAGCGGTCGAAGCCGCCCGCCTTGATCGCGTCCACAATGCCCTTCCAGTGCGCTGGTCGCGCGCTCAGGACCTCGACATCCGCCCTGGACGCCAGTGTCGAGTCCCGAACCGCGATCGCGTCGCTGAGGTGCGCGACCTCGACGCATTCGTTGTTGGCAAAGCTCCTTTTCGCTTTGCGCCAACGGATCTGGCGATTTCTGTAGGCATGCACAACGGGACCCTCTTTCGGATTGGATGATCAGAATCGCGCGATCACCCGGTCCAGATGCGCGACGCTCAGCTCAGGGCTGAGGGCATCCGCCGCCAGGCGATCGAAAACGAGGGTCGCTGTCGCGAGATCGTGCGGATCGTCCAACGTGACCTCTCCGGCGAACCCCTCGCTGTATACAACGTCCGGGTCGGGAGGCAGGAAACGCATGATCGCGAAGGACCCGGGCATCGCCTGATGGGCTCCAGCGGCGAACGGAAGCACCTGAATGCGAACGTTCCTCATGTCCGCGGCTTCGCGCAACCACCGCAGTTGGGCGAGCATGATGTCCCGACCGCCGACGGCCCGACACAGCGCCGCCTCGTCGATGACGACGAGGTTCTCGGGGGGTTCCGATCGGGTCAGCAGCTGCTGCCGCTCCACCCTCATCTCCACCTTCCGGTCGATCGCGTCACCGGTCAGGTCGATCGCGGTCGCCTCGATGATGGCCCGCGCGTACTCGCGGGTCTGCAGGATGCCGGGGACGGCGGTGACGGCGACCCGCTTGATGGAGGTCGCGACCGTCTCCAACTCGATGAAACGGCGGAAACTGCCCGCGACCTCGTTGTTGTACTTGACCCACCAGCCGCCGCGTTCTCCACCTTGACGGGCGAGCTGCCGCAGTTCGGCCCGGACGTCGCAGTCCTCGATCCCGTACAGGTCGAGCAGCGAGTACAGGTCGCGTTGGTTGACGCGGACGTCGCCGTTCTCGATTCGAGAGATCTTCGACTCTGAACAATCCAAGGTCTGTCCCGCGACCTCCCGGGACACGAGCGCCTCCTCGCGGTAACGCCGCAGCGTCACGCCGAGACGGCGGCGCCGCAGCGAAGGACTGTTCTGCGCTTGTTGTTCATAATTGGACATTCGTTCTCCTTCGACCGAAACTGCCGGTAATCCCTGTGTGACACAACGAACGATCGCCAGGCGAGGTAACGGCGACAATCGATGTCGCGATGACCATAATGGACCGATTACACTGGGCGATCGTTACTCAATCGAGACTGCGGTGCCTGGGTGCGGGTGGCACGGCCTGCTTAATGTGTTGCAGTGACCTTTGGCGCGTCGTATCCGGGAAACCCCGAACAACCCCAGCGGCCGACAAACCCCAGTGACTGGGCCCGGCCGCAAGACCCCCCTGCCGGGACGGAGGCGAACGGACCCGCACCGGGGACTCCCCCTCCTCCACCGGGAGGCGAACACCAACCGGTACGTCCAGCGATCCCGACCCAACCCCCGGCGCCGTCCGTCGAGGCGATTCCACCGACCTGGCAGCATCCGGCGGCCCCGGCCAACCCGCTCGCGAGCGCCCGTTGGGATTCCTCGACGCACCCGATGGCTCCGCCGTCGTCGCCGCTGTCGCCGAGCCCACAGGTCGCGCCGCGCCCGGCCTACCCGGTCGGTCCGTACCAGGGCGGGATGGCCCCTCCGGGGCAGGTGCCCGGCTACGTTCCGTCGTTCCCCGGTGGTTACCCCTACGCTCCGCCGCCGCCCCCGCCGCCGCGCAAGCGGATGTCACCGGTGGCGATCTTCTGTCTCCTGCTCGCGCTGCTCGTCGGCGGCACGCTCGGCATCACCGCGGTCGTCGTCGGTCAGACCAACACCGCCGCCCTGTCGGAGCCCCAGGAACCGCTGTCGCCCAGTCCGACGGACGGTGACCCGCCGCAGGTGCGCAGCGCCTACTTGAAGCAGCAGATCGGTTTCACCCTCGAGAAGAACGCCAAGGCGCTGCTCGACGGTGACGAGGACGCGTGGTTGAAGACCTTCGACCCGAACCTGCACGAGGACGCGTCCCGCCGGTTCGACTCGCTGCGGGCCCTGTCGGTCTCGGCGTTCGAGTACCGGGTGCTCAGCTCCCCCATCGACACCGAGCCCGGCTACGTCGAGTTCCGGCTCGCCGCGAACTACTGCCTCGACAGCGGCGGCTTCGACACGTGCCAAGCGTCCTCGATCATCTTCGAGACGGAATGGACCGACAAGGCCCCCGACTTCACGATCACCCGGATGGACGAGTCGACCGAGATCGGTCCGCGTCCGTGGGAGGTCGACGACATCGAGGCCCGCGTCGGCGACCGCACCATCGTCGCGGCGCCGGCGAAGTACGCCGACCAGCTCGACGACGCGCTCGAGATCGCCGAGGCCGCCGCCGCGAACGCGGACGAATGGGCAGTGTTCGAGCCGGTCGACAAGTACGTCATCTACCTGGCGGGCTCCAGCGAGTTCGAGACCTGGTACGGCCTCCAGGGCAATATGGACAATGTGGTCGGTTTCGCCGTGCCCGTTCCGGTGATCGACGAGAACAACACGCAACGGCGAGGCGGGTCCGACGTCGTGATGCACGTCGACCGCGTGTACGACACCGAGGACTTCATCTCCACGATGCGCCACGAGCTCGGCCACGTCGCCACGCTGCACCATTCGACGGCGACGTCGTTCCAGGAGGAGGACTGGTGGATCTCCGAGGGCTCCGCCGAGCTGATCGACCACGGCATCGAGCGACCGCTCAGCGAGTACCTGCGTAAGCGGGACGTCGAGGAGTTCCTCTCCAGCGGGGGTTGGACCGACGGTTTCGCTCCGCTGTCCGACAGCGCCGACCGCCTGGAGGGCTCCGGCAAGTACGGGGTCGCGTTCTACGGGGCGTACTACTGCGTCGACACCTACGGCAAGGACGCGTTCCTCGAGTTCCTGGGGTTGGTCGCGCGGGAGGGCAAGGACGCGGACTCGTCGGCGCAGACGGCGTTCGGGAAGCCCTACTCCGAGATCGAGCAGGAGATGACGGACTTCGTCAACTCGGTGGCTGGTTAGAGCGACCTCCGGCCGAGAACGGGCGGGCGTCGCGCGAGCGCGGCGCCGCCGGTTGACCACGCGGCGGGAAACGGGGTTCACGCCCCCACGAGACACTTCCCACGGCCGTGGGTGGGCCCGATTTCGGGTCCGCTCGCGGCCGTTTCGCGTCCCCGGAGCGGCTCGGTTCGACCAAAACGTCCCGGCCGGTCGGTAACTTTCGGTGACAATGGCACCGCCGCCATCGTTAAATAAGGAGGGGCCGCTCGGGCCGAAGGTCACCACTTCGGGAACAAATCCCCAGCTAAATGGCCGCTTTTTACGCCTGACGGCATCCATCGCAACAAGGATTGCGTCACGAACCATAGCCAACTTGCGCATTACCACATTACTCTTGGTATTCGACACATCAGAACCGGTGTGTCGCGAAGTCGGTCGACGACCGGCACGTGAAGGGAAAGGCATGGTGGGAAGCATGAGTACACACAGCCTGCTGGAGGAAGTCAGATTCCTCACCGTCGCCGAAGTGGCCGCGCTGATGCGTGTGTCGAAGATGACCGTCTATCGGCTCGTGCATTCGGGCGACCTGGCCGCGGTCCGAGTGGGGCGCTCGTTCCGGGTTCCGGAGAACGCCGTCTCGGAGTACCTGGCGACCACGTTCAAGGACGGTTCCTGATCGGTCGATCGTCGTCGGCTTCGCGCGCCGAGTGTCATTCGACGCGCGAGGCCGAGGCATCGACCGGGTCGAGGCGCTGATCCGCCACCACGGAGCGAAACGGGCGACCGCCCGGTGACGCGGCGTCGACGGTGGCATCGGTCGCCTTGCGCCCGTAGCGAACCAGGGTGTGTCCTACGACGCGTCGGGAACGTCACGACGTGTTCGACGCAGCACGATACGAGCGGTGATCCGGCCAGAAAATCCCCCACGTTCACCGTGGGGAGGTGCTCAAGCTAGCCTTAGTGGGCTGGCCGCTGTGCGGTCTGAGCCAGCGATCCGGCCGGGGCTGCGGCGAACGAGATCCACCGTTCGTCAGTCACGACCGGACGCGGACCACGGGTCCGCACATCACACACCGGTGGCTGGATCGGACAACTGCCGGTTCAACCACTCATCAACCACATCTGCGAGGAACATCTATGGGCTCGGTCGTCAAGAAGCGGCGTAAGCGCATGGCGAAGAAGAAGCACCGTAAGCTGCTTCGCCGCACCCGCGTTCAGCGTCGCCGTCAAGGCAAGTAGCGCGCGCGGCCGTGCCTTCCGCCACCGTCTTGGTGACCGGCGCAGACCGGTACCTTGGTGGTCGCCTCGCGGCGCGTCTGAAGGCCGACGACCGCGTTGCACGCGTCGTCGAAGTCGACACCGAGTCTCTCGATAACGGCACCATCAGCGAGTTGTTGGCGCGCGCCGAGGTCGACACGGTGGTTCACTCGTCGGTGACCGCTTCGGCGGTCCGGTCGGGCGGACGCACGGCCCAAAAAGAATCCAATGTTCTCGGCACGATGCATCTGCTGGCGTCATGCCAGCGGGCCGAGTCGGTGCGCCGTGTCGTCATCAAGTCGTCCGTCGCCGCCTATGGGGCGTCGGCGCGCGACCCGGCGGTGTTCACTGAGGACACCGAACTCCGGGCGGCGCCGCGCGGAGAGTTCGCGCACGACATCAGCGAGGTCGAGGCGTACGCGCGCAGTTTCGCCCGTCGTCGCGACGACGTGACGGTGACGGTGCTGCGCCTGGCACCACTGCTCGGACCGACCTCGGACACGTCGATGACGCGGTACTTCTCGTTGCCGATCGTGCCGACGATCCTGGGCTTCGACCCGCGCATCCAGTTCCTCCACATCGAGGACGCCCTGGAGGCGCTCTATCGCGTCACCATGAGCGATCACAGCGGAACGCCCGGGAGACCGGAGTTGTTCAACGTGGCCGGCCCGGGCGTGTTGCTGCTCTCCCAGGCGGTTCGCCGCGCCGGGCGGATCGCCGCGCCCACACCCGAGACGATCCTGCGCGGAATGGCGGCCCTGGCCCGCGATCGCGGCGTCATCGACTTCTCGCACGACCAGCTCGACTTCCTCCGGTACGGCCGCGTCGTCGACTGCACCCGCCTCGCCGAGGTCTACGGCGTCACCCCGCGCTCGACCCCGGACGCCTTCGACGACTTCGTCGCCGGACACGAACTCATGTCGGTCCTGTCGAACCCCGCGACGCCGGCACCGTCGTTCCGCGAGATGCTGCGCGGTCTGAGAACCAAGGAGGACAACGATGATCGCTGACTCCGAGGACCACCCCGATGGGGCCGACGACCGCCCCGACCGGTTGACCGCGCTGCTCGACCTGCTGACGAAGCGCCTCACCGGCGACTACGACGTAGACGACTTCGGTTTCGACGCCGACCTCACCACGACCCTCACGTACCCGGCGCTGCGCCCGCTGTACCGCAAATGGTTCCGCGTCGAAGTGCTCGGCATCGAGAACGTTCCCGACTCGGGCGGCGCCCTCATCGTCGGCAACCACTCCGGCACGGTCGCGCTCGACGCGCTCATGCTGCAACTGGCCCTGTACGACGACCACCCGGCACACCGGCACCTGCGACTCCTCGCGGCCGACTTCGTCTTCAAGGCGCCCCTCATCGGCGAGTACGCCCGCAAGACGGGCGCGACCCTCGCCAGCAACCCCGACGCCGAGCGGCTTCTGACCGACGGAGAACTCGTCGGCGTCTTCCCCGAAGGCGTCAAAGGCACCGGCAAGCCCTACTGGGAGCGATACCGCCTGAAGCGTTTCGGTCGCGGCGGTTTCGTGTCCACCGCCTTGGCGACGGGGGCGCCGATCATTCCCGTGTCGATCGTCGGCGCCGAGGAGATCTACCCGATCCTCGGCGACATCCCGGTCCTGGCGCGGCTGTTGAAACTCCCGTACTTCCCGGTGACGCCGACGTTCCCGTGGCTCGGCCCGCTCGGCGCGATCCCGTTGCCCAGCAAGTGGCTCATCCAGTTCGGCGAACCGATCGTGACGAAGGGCAAGGCCGACCTCGCCGACGACCCGCTGGAGGTGTTCAACCTCGCCGACCAGGTGAAGGAGACCATCCAGCAGACCTTGACGACGCTGCTCGATCGAAGAGGCGAGGCCTTCGGGCCTTGATGAGGGACTCACGCCGTCCCACGCCGCCGAACGGATCGCCGCGTCACGTTGCCGCGCACGCCTGAGACGTTCTAGGCTTTGCCCATGTTCGACTGGCTGATCAATCCCGCCCCGTTCCCCCGCAACATCGAGATCTGGGTGACCGGAGCGATCGGGGTGATCGCCGGTTTCCTCGCCATCGCCGCCCTCCTGCACTGCGCGTTGCAGCGTCCGGACGCGTTCCCCGCCGCCGGTCCGCTCACGAAGGGCACCTGGCTCCTCCTGCTCGGCGGCACACTCCTGCTGTCGACCCTCGGAGTCTTCGGCGGTGGAGCGTTCAGCCTCTTCGGCATCATCGGACTCATCGCCTCACTCGTCTACCTGCTCGACATCCGCCCGGCTCTGCGCAGCGGGGGCGACGCCTGGTGACCCGCCCGACGCTCGTGCGCGGCGGTGGAGACCCCGTCACCGTCTTCGCCCACGGCTTCGGCGGCGGCATCGCCGACACCCGCCCCTACGCCAGCGGAGTCGACGGCACGAAGGTCTTCTACACCGCGCGGGCGCACGACGGCATCCCCGTCGACGAGTTCGGCTACGGCCCGCTCGCGGAGGACCTGCGCAACGTCGCCGACGCAGCGAGCGCGACGCGGGCGTTCGGCGTCAGCATGGGAGCGGGCGCCCTCACCCACCTGTTGGAGCACACACCGCAACGGTTCGACCGGCTCGTGTTCTTCCTGCCGGCCGTTCTCGACGTACCGCGCGGGGAGGCCGCGCGCGCGGTGCTGGCGTCCCTTCGGGAGGCGATCGCGGCGGACGACCACGCCGCGTTGACGGACGCGATCCTCGCCGAGATACCGGAGTCCGTGCGGGGCACACCATCCGCGACCGCGTACGCGCGCATCCGGGCCGAGACGCTGCTCATGCCGAGCCTCGCCGGGTTGATCGAGATCCTCGCCGAACAGGTGGCGGTCACGGATCTGTCGAGTCTGTCGCGGGTCAGCGCTCCGGCCCTGGTGATCGCGTGCACGGACGACGCGGCGCACCCCGAAGCGGTGGCCCGTCAGCTCGCGGAGACCCTGCCGGAAGGGCGGTTGGAGATCCTCGGTGGCACTGACGCAGTGTGGACGCGTCGTGACCGCTTGCGCGCCTTGATAAGCGAGTTCCTGAACGAGGACGACACGCTCTAACCTTGTGTGCATGCGTGAAATTGTCAGCGGTGCCGGCTATCTCGGACGCGGCTTCGGATTCTGGGGTCGTCGGCCGAAAGTGATGTGGCTGGGCGCGATCCCCGGCCTCCTCGCGTCCCTGTTGATCGGGGCCGCGCTGCTGCTGCTCGCGTTCAACATCGCCGATCTCGCCGCGTGGCTCACGTCGTTCGCGTCGGATTGGGCCGAGGGCTGGCGGACGTTCATGCGGATCGTCGCCGGCATCGCCGTGTTCACGGTCTCCGTGTGGTTGTCGATCGTCATGTTCACGGCGTTGACGCTGCTCGTCGGTGACCCGTTCTACGAGGCGATCGCGGCGCGGGTGGAGGAGGAGTGCGGCGGCGCCCCGACGGACGACCGCGGGCTCCTGATCTCCATTGGACACTCTGTCGCCGATTCCCTCAGATTGCTCGGCAAGTCCCTGGTGACGGGCCTGATCCTGTTCGCGTTCGGCATGATCCCGGTGGCCGGCCCGATCATCGCGCTCGTCGTCGGCGGGCTCGTCGGCGGCTGGTTCCTGTCCGTGGAACTCGTCGCGTACGCGTTCAACCGGCGGGGCATCCGATACCGCGAGTACCGGGCGATCCTCGCGAAGCGGCGGATTCGCTCGGTCTCCTTCGGGACGGGCGTGTTCCTGCTGTTCCTCATCCCCCTCGGCGCGATCATCGTGATGCCGGCCGCGGTCGCGGGCGCGACGATGATGGCGCGCGACATCCTCGGCGAGCCGACGAGGCCGGGTGTGGCGCCGACGGCCGCCGCGCCGTCCACCGTGTAGCACTGCCGGCCCACCGAACCGGTTCCACCGACCCCGCTCGCCCCCGACCGTCCACTCCGCTTGGTTGGGCAAAAGTTCCGCTTGGTTGGGCAAAAGTTCCGCTTGGTTGGGCAAATTGCGAAATCAGGCGTGTTTCGGAAATTTGACCAACCAAGCGACACCATTTGACCAACCAAGCGGTGATCGACGTCCTCCTCAGGGTTGCCGGGTATCGGGACAGCCTCTAGGCTGGCGGCGTGCTGTTTGAGGAGATGTGGCGGGATCTGACCCCGATCGGCCGTTACGACGCGACCGGCGGATACCGCCGTTTCGCCTACACCGCGCCGGAACTCGAGTGCCGTGCCTGGTTCGCCGAACAGGCGGCGGCTCGCGGCTTGGCGGTGAACACCGACCGCAACGGCAACCTGTGGGCGTGGTGGGGAGATCCGACCGACGGCGACGCGGTCGTCACCGGGTCCCATCTGGACTCAGTTCCCGACGGCGGTCCGTTCGACGGGCCGCTCGGCGTCGCGAGCGCCTTCGCCGCGATCGACCTCCTGCGAGCCGAGGGGGCCACTCCTCGGCGGCCCATCGGGGTCGCGGCCTTCGTCGAAGAGGAGGGCGGCCGGTTCGGCGTCGCGTGCCTCGGATCACGTTTGATGTCCGGCGCGATCACTCCGGACGCGGCCCGGGCGCTGGCGGACGAGAACGGCGTGACCTTCGAGCAAGCGATGGCCGACGCGGGGACCGATCCCATGTCGATCGGCCACGACGTCGCCATGCTCAGCCAAATCGGATCCTATGTAGAGCTTCACATCGAGCAGGGGCGAGCGCAGATCGACCTGGACGCGCCGGTCGCCGTCGGAGGGGCGATCTGGCCGCACGGTCGGTGGCGCATGGACTTCCAGGGTCGCGCCGACCACGCCGGTACGACGCGTCTCGACGACCGCGCCGACCCGATGCTGACGTACGCCAACACCGTTCTCGCCGCCCGAAAGAAGGCGCGACTGGCGGGAGCCGTGGCGACGGTCGGCCGGGTCATGTGCGAACCGAACGGCACCAACGCGATCCCGTCCCGCGTGCGCGGCTGGCTGGACGCCCGCGCCGAGGACGTCGACGCCCTGGAGCAGGTCGTCCGCGAGGTGGAGGAGGCGACGCTCGCTCGCGCGGACCGCGACGGCACGAACGCGACGATCACCCGCGAGTCGTACAGTCCTCGCGTCGACTTCGACGTACCGCTGCGGGATCGGCTGGTGGAGACGCTCGGCGGCGTGCCGGTCCTCTCGACGGGCGCCGGTCACGACGCGGGCGTGCTGTCCGCGGTCCTCCCCACGGCGATGCTGTTCGTCCGTAACCCGACGGGCGTGTCGCACTCCCCCGCGGAGAGCGCCGAGATGGTCGACTGCCTCGCCGGAGTCACCGCCTTGGCCTCGGTCCTGCGGGATCTGGCGTGCTGACCCGATTCCACGCCGCGCGCGCGTGGCTGTCCACTGAGGACGGAGTGAGACGGGACGTCACGATCGACGTGCGCGACGGCGTCATCGACGCGATCGTCACCGACTCGCCCCGCCCCGCCGACGCGGTGACGCTGCCCGGCGCCGTCATCCCCGGGATGACGAACGCTCACTCGCACGCGTTCCATCGCGCGCTGCGCGGGCGCACGCACGCCGCGAGCGGCGACTTCTGGTCGTGGCGGACCCAGATGTACACGGCCGCCGAAGCGCTGACACCGCGGCGGTACGAGGCGCTCGCCCGGGCGACGTACGCCGAGATGACGTTGCGGGGCATCACGACCGTGGTCGAGTTCCACTATGTCCACCATGCGCCGAACGGCGCCCCGTACCCGGATCCGGCGGCGATGGACGTCGCGCTGGAACGGGCGGCGGCCGCCGCCGGGATTCGCCTCGTGCTGCTCGACACCTGCTACCTGCGCGGTGACGTCGACGGTTCCCCGTTGACGGGCACCCAATCCCGCTTCAGTGACGGCGATGTGGACGGTTGGCTGAGGCGCGTCGACGCCCGCGCGTCCGCTCTCGACGGGACGGCACGGCTGGGAGCGGCGATCCACTCGGTCCGCGGCTGCCCGCCGGACGCGATGCGCGCCGTCGCGGACTGGGCCAGGCGAAACACCGCCCCGATCCACATTCATCTGTCCGAACAGGTTAAAGAGAACGAGGCGTGCCTCGCGGCCACCGGCCTCACTCCGACGGCCCTGTGCGCGCGCGAAGGCGTCCTCGGCCCCATGACGACGGCCGTTCACGCGACCCACCTGACCGACGACGACATCGACCTGCTCGGGACGACCGGCACCCTCAGCTGCTTCTGTCCCACAACGGAACGCGACCTCGCCGACGGGATCGGCCCTTCGGCGGCGCTCGTCGCGGCCGGATCGCGGCTGTGCCTCGGCTCGGACTCTCACGCGGTCATCGACCTGTTCGAGGAGGCGCGCGCCGTCGAACTCGACGAACGACTCGCGACCCAACGGCGCGGCACCCACCGCCCCGAAGCGCTGCTGACAGCGGCGACGGCGACCGNGGCGGCGAGCGCCGGGCTCGGGGCGNTCGCGGGCCGGATCGCGGTGGGGGCGCCCGCCGACCTGGTCNNNGCGATCGACGTCGACTCGGTGCGGCTGGCGGGCACGTGCGACGTCGATCTCGCCGCGGGACTGGTGTTCGCGGCGACCGGGGACGACGTCACCCACGTCGTTCGCGATGGCGAGCTGATCGTCGCGGACGGACGGCACCGCCGTGTCGACGTCGCCGGCGAACTGGCCGCGTCGATCCGGGACCTGTTCGCGGCCTGACCGTTGGAACGGCCTCCAGAGGCTGTCTCGTTTCCCGGTAGTTCGGCTCCTGCGGGATCGCGGTGTTCATGGTCGAGGTGCTGACGCGGTTCGACGGCGCCCTGCCGCGTTGTCGAAGCTGCCCCCGGCGCTTCAGCACGCCAGAAGGCATGGCCGACAAGGTATGCGGGCACTTCTCCGCCTTCCCGGATGGCGCCCCGCCACTCGCCTCACACGACTTGCGATAGCGAGAAAACCTCTAGCCCGACCACTCTCGCGGTCGACACGGGAAATCCACGCCCCGACTCTCCGACTCTCCGACTCACGAAACGTGTCGCCGGGCCCGGCCGGTCCCCTTTCGACGTCGGGTCGGCGTCGAATTCGAGGGCGACACGGAACCGCTCCCTGCCCCGCTTCCGGGCGCGTCGCTCCGATGTGCGCACTCCTCCAGGCGTGGGTTGTCAAACTTGTCGACTTGACCGATTGTGCTTGTGGCCCAACGGTTTCACCATTGAGGTATGGAAAACATCGATTCATTGTTCACGGCCGCGAGCCTGTTGAGCCTGCAAGGGGCGGTCGCCGCGGCGGTCCTTGTCCCCAATGTGGTCGGCAACCTCGTCGGGGAACGCTTCAACCCGTTTCGCAAGTGGACGTCGCTCGGTATCGCGCTGGTCCTGGCCTACGTGGCCGCGATCGTCGCCACCGACGCCGATCCGACGAAATGGTTCGTCGCGTTCTTCAACGGGCTGTTGATCTTCGCCTCCGCGATGGGTCTGAACCAGCTGCCCCGTCGCAACCGTTCCGAACCCGCCACCGACACACCCAAGGACGAGACCGACGAGGCCGCCGCCGCGAAACCGAAGGCGCCGAGCTTCTTCAAGTCCTGGGTCTAACCGCCCCAACGGACGGGCTCTTCCGTCCAGTGTGCCCGGCCGGGGTGACCACGCAAGGCTCCGTGCCTGCCGGTACCACGCCTCGGCCTTGGCCGCCGGGGCCACCGCGTCCGTCCACGTCTCGCGCACGCCGCGATCCAAGTCGGCTCGTTCGGCCGTCGAACCGCCCTTCCCGATATGGCGAACCGATCGCGCACAGGCGATCCTTCGAAGGATCAAGCCGCGCATCGACGCCCTTCGCTCAGCATCGATTCGCGCTCCCTCTCATGACACGGCATCCCGTGGTCTGCCAGCCTCACCACCCATGACGCAACGCTTCTGACCTAGCGACACCGGGGTGACGGTACCCCGATCATCTGTCTGCCGAGCGATCCGATGCGAGCGGCCGACCAGCTCGGAGACCTCGGCGGCTCGTCCGACCACCATCGACTGATCATGATGGACCATCGCGGTACCGGCGCCTCGTCCATTCCGAGGCGTACCGCTGCGATCGGCTCGCCGCCGACCCCGAAGCGCTCCGGCTTCACCTGAGGCGGAATCGGATCGACGTTCTCGGTCAGGACGTCGCCGCTTACCTCACGACCCACTCCGATCGGATCGGCTCACTCGCACTGATCACACCCGGACGCAGGGCCGTCGGCATCACCACGACGGACGCCGCGCGGCTCGACGTGGTTCGGCGCAGAGAGGACGCTCCGGCTGGCCGAGGCGCTCGCCGGGCTGACGCCGCTGTACTACGGGCGCTGGGACAACACCTCGTGCCCACCACGCGGAAGAGGACCGGCCGCGCAACTGCGACGCGGCTCGCCCGTTCGGCGCCGACGGCGCGTTCGATCCGTCGGCAACCCGAGCCGCGTTCGCGCAGTTCACCAGACCGGTCCTGGTGCTCGGCGGTGACCGTGACATCAACACCGTGCCTGTGGCGGCCACCGAGTACGCCGGGTCCCGAACGCAAGCGTGGTCGTCCAGCCCGGAGCCGGGCACTATCCGTGGCTCGACGACGCGGAAGCCTTCCGCCGAGCGGTGACGAAGTTCTTCGGCTGATCGGCGGGGAATCGCGTCACAGCTGGAGCGGCCACCGACGGTCGATCGCCTCCTGGCGGCCCTGCCGACGGAAGTACGCCTCCAGCGACGCGGCGTCCTCGGCGTGCCAAGTCACCTGGTTCGCGTGCAGCTCGGCGACGCTCATCGCCGCGACCTTCGGGTACTTCATGCCGATGGCGCGCGCGACACCGACGGCGGCCCGCGCGTCCGCGGCGGCGGTGTGCGCCTCCTCCAGCACGACACCGTAGTGCTCCGTCACCGCCGACAGGGTGCGCTTTCCCCTGCGCCACTTGTCAACCCGCTTGTCCAGGACGTACGGGTCGACGACGCGCAGGTCCGACCACGGCACCTGCGGCAGACCATGGCGGTCCAGTTCGGACGACAACAGCGTGAGGTCGAAGGCGGCCCGGTACGCCACGACGGGGATCGACTCCTGCGCCGCCTTCGTCAGTGCCGCGGCGATCTCCGGCAGCGCCTCCGACGGGGGCAACCCGTTCGCACGCGCGTGCTCCGTCGAGATGCCGTGAACCGCCGAGGCACCGGCGGGGATCTCGACGCCCGGGTCGAGCAACCATCGCGACACGTCAGCTCCATCCACAATGGCGGCGGTCACGATCCGGTCTTTCAACGGGTCGACTCCGGTTGTCTCCGTGTCGAATCCGAGCAGCGGTCCAGTGTGCCAAGCGTTGTCGTTCACGGTCTCATCCACATCGTGTGGTGGCGCGGGGAGCGTCTTGAATGCCCTCCGACTTGCGGTCGCCACGAAGACCACTCTAAGGACGCACACCGACACAGGGAACCCGCGCGCATACGGCCACATTCGAACATCGAACACCTGTCCGTTGCGCCCCAGCGATTTCCCGACCTGCCGCGAACATCACTAATGGACGTATTGAGACGTGGACCTGCCTCGGAACGGACAGGCCCGCCGACAGCGGTGACCCCGATGACCAGCGGACGGACCGTCGAATCCACGGCTGGACGCCCTCGCTCGGGCGACACGGACTCGATCTCCGCGCCCGCGAGAACTCAGGGGTCGACGCGAGATCACGTGCGAGGCCCGCCCGGCCCTGCTCGATCGAAACAACTCACCACGACGCCAGCGACCGCTACGACGCCCCCGGACCAGGCACCGAATCCTCGGCCGTCGAGCACCGCCCTGACACGCGCCTCGCACGACCTGAGGGCACGGGACAACCTCTAAGCTGGGAACCGTGCTTGATGACAACCCCAACCTCGCCGAGTACACGACCCTGCGTCTCGGCGGCCCCGCCCGGTCGACCCGCGTCGCCACGACGACGGACGAACTGATCACCGCGATCACGGACGCCGACTCCGCCAAGGAACCGACCCTGCTCATCGCGGGCGGCAGCAATCTCGTCATCGGCGACAAGGGCTTCGACGGCACCGCGATCCTGCTGCGCTCCCGAGGCGTCACCACGGAACGCGACGGCGACGACGTGCTCGTCACCGCCCAGGCCGGGCACCCGTGGGACGAGTTCGTCGCCGAGACGGTCGCCTCCGGCTGGTCGGGCGTCGAATGCCTCTCCGGCATCCCCGGCTCGACCGGCGCCACCCCTGTCCAGAACGTCGGCGCCTACGGGCAGGAGATCCGCGAGGTGTTCGAACACGCCGACGTCTACGACCGCCGCACGCGGACCATCGTCCGCATGACCGGCGAGGAATGCCGGTTCGCCTACCGGCACAGCGTCTTCAAGCACAACGACCGATACGTGGTCCTCGCCGTGACCTACCGGCTGAGGGAGGAGCGCCGGTCGCGGCCGATCCGATACGCCGAGACGGCGCGTTCGCTCGGTGTCGAGGTCGGCGACACCGTCGACCTGGCCATCGCCCGCGACACCGTACTCGCGCTGCGGCGCGGCAAGGGCATGGTCCTCGATCCGGGCGACCGGGACACCTACAGCGTCGGTTCCTTCTTCATCAACCCGGTGATAACCGTCGACGCCTTCGACGCGCTCGTCGCCCGCTGCGGCGAAACACCGTCTCATCACCCGTTCGACGGTGACGTCAAGGTCTCGGCCGCGTGGCTCATCGGCCGCGCCGGTTTCGAGAAAGGCCACGGCCACGACGGCGTGTCGATCTCCACCAAGCACACGCTCGCGTTGACGAACCGAGGCGGCGGAACCACGGCGGCGTTGATGGCGCTCGCCGCCGAAGTCCGCGACGGGGTCCTGCGGCGGCTCGGCGTGGAGCTCTTTCCCGAGCCGGTCCTCGTCGGCGTCGACTGGTGACCTGAGAGCAGTCGGTTCACCGCAACCAACGGTGTAGGCACCCCGTTTCTGCGAGACTGGCCCCGTGCCGGAACTGCCCGAAGTGGAGGCCCTGGCGGCGATGCTACGTCGTCAGGCGGTCGGTCACGCCGTCGCGCGGGCGGACGCCGTCAGCATCGCCGTCCTCAAGACCTACGACCCGTCGTTGACGGCGCTCGTCGGCGAGAACGTCACCGACGTCGACCGATCCGGGAAGTTCCTCGACCTCACGATCGGCGGGCTGCACCTCGTCATCCATCTCGCGCGGGCCGGCTGGCTGCGTTGGCAGGACGAGATGCCGACCGGCACTCCGAGGCAGGGGCGCGGGCCGACCGCGTTTCGACTCGTGCTGGACGACGGCGCCGGCTTCGACCTGACCGAGGCGGGAACGAAGAAGAGCCTCGCCGTCTATCTCGTCGCCGATCCCACGGAGATTCCGGGGATCGCCGCCCTCGGTGTCGACCCGTTCGACGGCGCGTTCGACGTCTCGGCGCTGCGCCGGATTCTCAACGGGAACACGTCGCGGTTGAAGACGGTGCTGCGGGACCAGAAGCTGATCGCCGGGATCGGCAACGCCTACTCCGACGAGATCCTGCACGCGGCGAAGCTGTCGCCGTACAAGACCGCCGCCGACGTGACAGGCGCGGAGGCGGCGACGCTGCACGACACGATCGTGCGGATCCTCGCCGACGCGGCGACCGCAGAGTCCTCGCTGCCCGCCGCGAAACTGAAGGCGCACAAGCGTTCCACGTTGCGGGTACACGGCCGGGAGGGCGAGCGCTGCGAGGTCTGCGGGGACGCGATCCGTTCGGTCAACTTTGCCGACTCCAGTTTTCAGTACTGCCCGACCTGCCAAACGGACGGCAAAATCCTCGCCGACCGCCGCATGTCCCGCCTCCTGAAGTGACGGTCGGCCGCGTCACCACCCCGACCTCCGCTTGGTTGGGCAAAAGTGTCGCTTGGTTGGGCAAATTTCGAAATTAGGCGTGATTCCCAAATTGCCCAACCAAGCGGAGAATTTGACCAACCAAGCGGGAACCGACAGAACGCCTGATGGATCGGCGGGGTCAGCGGGGTCAGCGTGGTCGGGCTGGGCGGCGAGGCGGCGAGGCGGCGAGGCGAGTTCACTGGCCGTCGAGGTAGGTGAGGACGGCGAGGACGCGGCGGTTGTCGTCGGAGGACTGGGTCAGCCCGAGTTTGCGGAAGACGTTGTTGGTGTGCTTGTCGACCGCCTTGTCCGTGACGTACAGGGCCGCGGCGATCGCGGAGTTCGAACGCCCCTCCGCCATCAGCCCGAGCACCTCCAACTCACGCGGCGTCAGATCGTCGAGCTTCGAACGCTGCCCGCCGAGCAGCTGGGTGACGACCTCCGGGTCCATGACGGTGCCGCCGCCGGCGACCCGTCGCAGCGCCTCCACGAACTCCCCGATGTTCGACACCCTGTCCTTGAGCAGGTATCCGACGCCACCGGCGCGGTCGCGCATCAGCTCGCGGGCGTACAACTGCTCGACGTACTGAGACAGCACGAGCACCGGCAGACCGGGGATGTGTTGGCGCGCTTCGATCGCGGCCCGCAGGCCCTCGTCGGTGAAGGTCGGTGGCAGTCGGACGTCGACGACGGCGATGTCGGGTCGGTGTTCGAGCAGGGCGGGCGCCAGGCGCGGCCCGTTGTCGACGAGTTCGACGACCTCGAAACCGTGCGCGGACAAGAGCCGGGTCAGACCGTCGGCGAGCAGGGCGTGATCCTCGGCCAATACGACGCGCACGACTTACTCCCAGGGTGAGGAGACCCCCGACGACGGCCTCACGAAGACGTTTCCCCGTCACGGTACCGCCGAGTCGTTCGACATCGGTCGGACGGGTGTACGCACCGCTGCGCCGAGGATGCGCGCCCGAAGCGACGGTCGCGGTCGCGGGCTCACCTCGACGGTGCCGTCTCAATCTCGCGCCGGCAACGCCGTGAGGCGGCTGGAGTCAGCCGCGCGGATGCAGCTCGCAGGGGATCTCCAGGGTGACGATCGTGGGGCCGCCGTCGGGGCTGCTGACGGAGATCACCCCGTCGAAGGCGGCGAGCCGCCGCGCGACTCCGGCGAGTCCTCCGCCGGGCGCGATCGTCGCGCCGCCACCGCCGTCGTCGCGGATCGTGACGCCGAGGCGCGACCCGAAGTAGCCGATCATGATTCGGGCGGAGGAGGCGTTCGCGTACTTGACGGCGTTGGTGATGGCCTCCGCGATCGCGAAGTACGCCGCCGACTCGACGGGAGCGGGCGGGCGTCCCGGCAGGTCGGCCACGACCGTCACCGGGAGCCGCTGCGTCAGCGCCAGTGCCTCGACCGCGCCGACGAGGCCACGGTCGGCCAGCACCGGGGGGTGGATGCCGCGCACCAGGTTGCGGATCTCGGCGAGCGCCTCGCGGGAGTTCTGGCGTGCCTCCGCCAGCAGGGACCGCGCGGACTCCGGGTCGGTGCGCATGATCTCCTCGGCCATGCCGAGGCTCATTCCGAGGGCGACGAGCCGGGCTTGGGCGCCGTCGTGCAGGTCGCGTTCGATGCGTCGCAGTTCGGCGGCGGAGGAGTCGACGGTCTCGTTGCGGGATTCGGTGAGTTCTTCGACGCGTTGTTCCAGCGCGGCGGATTTGTTGGGCCGCAACAGGAGTCCGGCGAGTTTCGCGTAGGAGTTGAGGATCAGGTCGCCCAGCCACCACCACAGGATCAGTGCGACGGCGGCGATGGGCAACGACCACAGCGCCCCGCCGATGGAGTCGTAATAGAACAGTCCGAAGTGGTTATTGAAGACGCTCGGCCAGGCCAGCCACAGGATCGGGTACACGAGGTAGAACCACGGCGCGAGGAACAGGATGAGAACGGTGAGGTAGACGCCGAGCCCGAGGGTGACGTTCACCGAGAGCCACGCGAGGTCGCGCCACGTCGCGGGTTCCTTCGCGAGGCGCAGGAGCTTGGCGCCGACGTGGCCGGGCGGCCATGGCAGGTACGGCGATTGAGCGGGGACGCCGAATCCGTTCCGCAGGATCGCCCGCTCGGCGGCGCAGATCCCGCGTGTCGCGGCGACGGCCACCAGGCACAGCACGATGCCGATCGTGATCGGGATGGTGACCATCCCGACGATGCTCAGTACGAAGAACACGGCGCCGGCGATCATCAGGCCGAGCATCGCGAACACGAGCCCCACTTGGGCGAAGCGACGTGTCAGCTGTGCCTTGAACGTCTGCGATCGCAGCGCCGAGGAAAGACTCATACCGTCATTGTCGGGTGAGCGGGGGTCTCACGCAGTGGGGCCAGCCCTTCCGCGTGGTGGGGATAACCCGCGACGCGTCCCGCCACGCGCGAGAACGGCCCCGACGCGGTGGGCGTCGGGGCCGTCGGAGGCGGCGAGTGGTGATCCTGGGAGCCGCGTCGGGGCTCCGTGTTCTCGTCAGCGCGTGTCGATGGTGAGGTCGCCCGAGTCGACGGTGATGGTCATGACGCGCTCGGATCCGGGGTCGTCGACGATGTTGACCGTCCGCGTCCCGGAGTCGGTGTCGCCCTTGATCTTGTAGGTCTCCTCGCCCTCCGGGACCATGATCGTGACGTCGCCGGAGTCGACGGTGGCGGTGACGGACTCCGGAGCGGTCGCGAAGGTGACGTCCAGGTTGCCGGAGTCCACATTGCCCGCGAACTCGGTGCCTTCGACGCCGGTCATCCGGACGTCGCCCGAGTCGGCCTCCACGGTGACGTTGCCGACGACGTTGGTCACGTCTACGACGCCGGAGTCGACGTTGATGTCGAGGTCGGAGCCCGCGTCGTTGACGGTCACGTCGCCGGAGTCGGCGGACAGCTTCTGCGCTCCGAGTACCCCGTCGGTGGTCACGTTGCCCGAGTCGGCCATGGCGATCGCCTCGATGTCGGCCGGGACCTGGATCCGGTAGTAGATGGCGCAGCGGCTGAAGCCCATGCGGAAGCCCTCACAGCCTTCGACGCGAATGCGCAGGATGTCGCCGGTCCACTTCTCGACGGACCGAGGCTTGCGATCGCCACTCCACCGCAGTACCCGGTCGACGACCACCTCATCCCCATCGGTGGCGACGATCTCGATGTCGCCGCTCTTGCCCTCGATGTCCAACCGGGTGATCGGATCGGTGTACGTCTCGCTCTCGCTCTTCTCCTGAACGGGCGCCCACACGTTCCCGAACAAGGCGAAACCGGCCACGATCAAACCAATGACGATCAAGCCGATGAATATCCCCACCGCGATCTTCGCGCCCTTGGGGCTCTTCTTGGTGTCGGGTTCCGTCGACATGGCTGCCGCTCTCCTTCGTCAGTCCGCCGGGCTGGTCCCGACCTCTGAACAATATGGCGACAGGCCGTCCCCGACATCGGGGACAGCCCCGAGCCGTGCCCTGGTTTCGAGTCGGGGACGCCCCGACTCATTCCTCAGGGGAGAGACGGCGTCATAAGAGGAAAGCGCCTCCCACGACGGTCAACGCGGGGTGGCCCGTTCGAGGATCGCGGCCTCGTCCAGACCATCGGGGACGTCACCGAAGTTGAGGCCCCGGTCGGGCGCCAAACGCGTGGCGCAGAACGCTTCTGCGACCGCCGACGGCGAATGACGCAACAGGACGGACGCCTGCAGGGCGAGCGCGAGGTCCTCGGTGAGGCGCCGCGCACCGGACTGTTCGATGGTGCCGCTGAGCCGCTTCTTGACGGCCTCGACGTGCGCGTCGAGTCGTCGGTCGACGCCGGACGCGAGCTCCACCTCGTCGAGGAAGGC
This sequence comes from Stackebrandtia soli, assembly GCF_965137155.1. NCBI lineage: Bacteria > Bacillati > Actinomycetota > Actinomycetes > Glycomycetales > Glycomycetaceae > Stackebrandtia > Stackebrandtia soli. Next base: position 35,008 of record NZ_CBCRZX010000021.1, on the reverse strand, counting down.
CTGCGCTGTCTCGGGTCGAGTCGCCATGGCGCGCAGGACATCGAGACAGATGACGTTCCCCGAGCCCTCCCAGATCGACAGCAGGGGCTGCTCGCGGTATCGGCGGGCCAACGGCGCCTCTTCGACGTAGCCGTTGCCGCCCAGGCATTCCAGGGCTTCGGCAGCGTGCACGGGGCCGCGCTTGCACACCCAGTACTTGACGACGGCGGTCGCGATCCGGCGGAACGAGGCGTCTTCGGGGTTGTCGTACGCGGACGCGAGCCGCATCATCGTCGCGGTCGCGGCCTCCGATTCGATGGCCAGGTCCACGAGGACGCGCCGCATGAGCGGCTGGTCGGCCAACCGACGGCCGAACGCGGACCGGTGCGCGGCGTGCCAAGTCGCCTCCGCGACGGACTGCCGCATGCCCGCCGTCGAACCGATCACGCAGTCGAGCCGGGTGTGGTTGACCATCTCGATGATGGTCGCGACGCCGCGTCCCTCCTCACCGACGAGGTGGGCGACCGCGTCGACGAACTCCGGTTCCGAGGACGCGTTGGACTTGTTCCCCAGTTTGTCCTTCAGTCGCTGAATCCGGAAACCGTTGCGGCTGCCGTCGGGCAGTACTCGCGGCATGAGGAAACAGGACAGTCCACCGGGGGCGTTCGCGAGGACCAGGAACGCGTCGTTCATGGGCGCCGAACAGAACCACTTATGTCCACGAAGGAGGTATGTGCCGTCGGCGGTCGGGGTGGCGGTGGTGGAGTTGGCGCGGACGTCGGAGCCGCCCTGCTTCTCCGTCATCGCCATGCCGATCAGGACACCGCGCTTGTCCGCGAGCGGACGCAGCCCCGGGTCGTACTCACGGGTCGTGACGACGGGTTCCCAAACGGCCGACAGTTCCGGTTGAGCGCGCAACGCGGGCACCGACGCGTATGTCATCGAGATGGGACAGCCGTGACCCGCTTCGACTTGAGCGAGCAGGGAGAACAGAAGGGCGCGAGCGGCGTGCGCGCCGGGTTTCGGCTCCGCCCACGGGGACGCGTGGGTCCCGTAGCGGACGGCCAGGTTCATGAACTCGTGCCAGGCGGGGTGGAAGTCCACCTCGTCGATCCGGTTGCCGTAACGGTCGTGCGTGCGCAGCACGGGCGGGTACTGGTTGGCCTGGTAGGCCCACTGCGCGGCCTCGGCGCTTCCCAGGATCGTTCCCAGCTCGCTGGCCTCGGACGCGACCCAGCCGGATCGCGTCCACTCCGTGGCCCCGGCGAGCGCCACGTCGTCGGCGTACAGATCGCGACCAATCAAGGGCGGGGGCTGATTGGTGACGGCGTGCGTCTTGAAATCGGGCATCTACGGCACCTCCTACTCGACAGTAACATTTGCACCGCCTCCATCACCCGAGATGTGCGCCACGCTTCGAACGGTTCGCCCCACTGCCCAGTGAAGCGAATTCACCACAAACAGTTACGCCGAAGGTCTTGTCTACTTGACGGTAGGGGCGTACAAAGGAACTACGAGCTCGACGACGTTCCTCGGAACGACGAAGAACTCGCGATATGGCCGTCGGGTACCCACGTAACGACAAGCCGCGGGAGGCTCGCCGGGCCGGGAAACGTTAGCAACGACCCGTCCCGGCGGAAGTGAAACGCTTGATAACCCGATAGGACGTATCGATCGGAGCCCGACCCTCAATGAGGGCCGGGCTCCGGTCTTTTGTGGACACCTTCCGGCACTCACGGCGCCACCCAGGAACTTCAACGAATATAGACGTCCATTTTGTCCGTCTATCCATAAGCGAGCACCCCCGCGTAATCGTCCCCTTGCGGCAGTGAGCTACTCTGACAACAACACGACGGGCTACCCAGTACGGCAATACCAGGTAGCCCGCCCGAAAAGAACCGATCCATTGAAAGGCAACTTCATGGAAAAGATCGGCCCATCAACCATGCTACGCCGTGTCACCCGCACAGCGATCGTCATGCTCGCCACGTTCGGCGTCTTCGCGACCATGTCAGGGGCGGCCCAAGCGGCGGGCTGGCATGGAATCAGCGGAGAAACATACAGCCACCAGGGTACCTATTGGGGAGCCACAGTGTTCACCAAGTCGGGCAGCGGGTCTGTCAAGGGACGCTTCAGCGAGGTGGCCGGCGATGAGATGTTCGTTATCTTGAGAAACAATTCCACGGGAATCACTCAGGACAGTGTGAAGAACTATGCCGACGAATCGTCCCGAACGCTCGGCAGCTTCAACGGCGGTGTCCGATTCAAGGTCGGCTACGCACGGAACACCACTTGCCAATGGCCTTGGTGTGACCATGATTTCGTCGGGGAACTGTACTACTAACCAATTGAAACGTTCAGATTGATCGTTAGGCCCGGGAGTATGGTCCATATTCCCGGGCTCCCCCGAAGGAGTTCCTCCGTGAAAAAACTTCTCAAGATCGCGACAATGTCCGCCCTGGTATGCGTTGGATCAGCGGGCTGCGGAAGCGGTGAGTCGGACGGCCCCGTCGGCCTCACACCTGATGAGGTCTTGCAGGAGTATCGGGATGAGGCGACGAACTACGATCTTCCTCCAGGATGGACATGGCCTACGGACGTCCGGTACGAGGCAACGGATGACCGTGGAAACTCGATACGGTACGGCCCGGGAACCGGCAAGTCCGATGTCGGATCCGATTGGTATTGCGCGTTGGGGCATCTACACCCTTGCTGCGAAGTCCGATGAAGACAGAGCTGCGGCTCTTGGCACGCTTGACGGGATAACCGAAACCTACTTCTATACGGATGCGTTGCAAGACGATGGTCGCACCGTCATCGACGAGTTGTTGACGCAGGCGCATGCTGGGGATTACACCGCGTTGAACCGAGATGTTGAGCTCAACTGCGGCACGGCAGCCGACTACGGCGTCGACGAGGACTGACCATCACGGTGCCGCAAGCCGCCGATCAGGAATCACTCGACACGTCCATCGATACGAATACGGCTAAACGGAAGCACCCACTGCCCCATGCCGCTCGTTTGGCAGCCCGAACGGTTTGCCTCTGAAGGAATCCAAATGAAGTACACGATGAAGCTAGGGCTTAGCCTCACCATCGTCCTAGCGGCCGGCGCCGCAGGTATGGCGACGGTGTGGCTCAATGTTGATGCCGAGGTAGGTCCGACGCCGCCCGCCATCACGACGAGCGAGACCGTCACGGTGTCCCGTCAGGACATCACGTCCGTCGTCTCCCTGGACGCGTCGGTCGTCGCGAACGCCGAGTATCTGGTCACGGCACCGAAAGCCGGGATCGTCTCCCACGTCTTCGATCCCGCGTCCGCCGGTCCCGCACCGAGGCTTCCCACGGTTCATCCCCATTGGACAAGTCTGAGTCCCGACGAGCCGACGCCGACGCCCTCCGGAGACCCCACGGCTCCGCCTGATGATCCGGAAGATCCCGGCGAGACCGAGGAACCGGAAAAGCCGGACAAGACTGAGAAAGCCGATATCGGCCCGGTGCCAGTCACCGCGAAGCTGGTACTCGCCCGGGTCGCGGACAAGAACGTGCCCGTCCCCGTCGACGGGGTCTTCACGGAATGGCTTGTCCCGCATGGCACGAAGGTCGCCAAGGGTGTTCCGATCGCGCGGCTGACGTACACCGGTTTCGCGCTGGTCGGACAGCTGCCCGCCGCCGATACGTATCGGCTGCTCAGCGGGAAGCTCTCCGCGACCGCCGCGGTCACCGACGGTCCGGCGGGCTTCGACTGTCGCCTGCTGCAGGCACCGTCCACCGCTCCTGCGGATTCCGAGAAGCCCACCCCGCAGGTCGTCTGCGCCGTTGACGACGAGGTGCGGCTGTTCCCCGACCTGGCCGGAATCATCGCGATCCATAGTGGTCAGGTCGAGGACGTGCTCGCCCTACCCGTCACCGCCATATCCGGGACCGCCGATGTCGGCGAGGTGACCGTCGTCAACGATGACGGCTCGACCGAGGTCCGCGAGGTGAAACTCGGAGCGACGGACGGGACCGTCGTCGAGATCGTCGACGGCCTCACCGAGGGCGATGTCGTGTCCGCGTCTCCCCCGCCCCTGGTGCGATGACGAGCGCGCTGCGCGCCGACGGACTGCGCAAGTCGGTTCGGCTTCCCGATGGTTCGACGCTGCCGATTCTGCGCGGAGTCGATCTGAGCGTCGATACGAACGAATGCGTCGCGGTCATCGGTCGTTCCGGCAGCGGAAAATCGACGCTGCTGACGATGCTCGGCTTGCTGGCACGGCCCGACGAAGGTTCGCTGGCGATCTCGGACACCGACACCACGGCTCTCTCCGACGCCGAGCGTTCTCGACTCCGCAATGTCCATCTCGGATTCATCTTCCAGAACTATTCACTGCTGCCGCATCTGACGGCCGCCGAGAACGTGGAACTCCCCCTGATGCAGGGCAGTCGCGTCGGCAAGCGGGCCGCGCGGGCCGCTGTCGCGACATCCCTTGCAGCAGTGGGCCTGGGTGATCGACAGGACGCCCGTCCGCGCCAGCTGTCCGGCGGGGAACAACAGCGCGTCGCGATCGCGCGGGCGCTCGTTCGATCGCCTCGCCTCATCCTCGCGGACGAGCCGACTGGCGCGCTCGACGAGGAGACCGCCGAAACAGTCCTAGATATCCTACAAAGGACTGTGCGCGATCGCGGCACGACACTCCTGCTCGTCACGCACGACTCACGCATCGCCGCCCGCGCCGATCGCGTCCTGACACTCGAACATGGACGAATACGTGACGGGAGTTCCGAATGAGACTGCTGCGTGAGGCGTTTCGCGACCTGCGGGCCAACCGTGGGCGGTCGCTCCTGGCCGCAGGGAGCCTGTTCGTGGCGTTGATCGCGCTCGTCGCCGTCGCGACCGTGGGCACCGTCATCAAGGACGTGTTCATGGTCCAGCAGGAGCAACTGTTCGGACGCCTGCCCGTCCGGCAGGCGAACTTCGAGTGGGGACAGTTGTCGGCGGATCGATTGGAGACGATGCTGACGGAGTTCGAGTCGTCCATCTCGGACACCGGTGGCCGGTGGATGTTCGTCGGGTCCATCGACGCGACGGTGGCGCCGGTCAACGCGGAGGGAACGATCGGCGAGCGCTCCGCTGTCGGTTTCTCCCTGGCCGCCGGCGACCTGGACCGGATTCGCCGCCTGCCGGTCCTCGACGGGGAGTGGATCGAGCTGAACAACGTTCGATACCCCGGCGGGCTCGTCGTGAACCAGGCCGCGTCGGAAATGCTCGGCGGCGTCGGCTCCAGGGTGTCGGTGACCTTCACGGTGCCCGACATGGATCCACGGCGGCGACCCTTCGACCAGCGGGTCGCGACCGTCATCAGCGACGGTTCGCCTGAGCCGCATGTGTACCAGTCATTGTCGTTCGCCGCCCACCTGGATCCCACGATCCTGGCCGACGTCTCCCCAACGTTGTCCGTCCACTATCCCGGCGGGGCCTCCGGCGACATCGACGCGACGATCAACGCGATCGCGGATCGCCTCGGCGTACCGACCGACAACCGCAGCATCTCCACACCGGGCGGTATCGAGTCGATGCTGTCCTTCTTGGACGTCATGCGGTTGGCGTTCGGCGGTGTTTCCGCGGTGACGCTGTTCGTGTCCGTCATCGGCCTGTTGAACATCGGATTGGCGACGCTCCGGGAGCGCATCCGGGAGCTGAGCCTGCGTCGGGCGGTCGGGGCCACTCGGCTGCGAGTGTTCGGGCTCGTGCTGAGCAGCACCGTGATCCTCAGCCTGGGAACGGCGGTTGTGGCGATCACGGCGGCCTGGCTCGGTGTCGAGTGGTATGTCCCGACCCTCATCGATCCGGCGTCCACAGTGGAGGCTCCCGGCTTTCCGCTGCCCGCGGCGCTTCTCGGCGGCGGGTGCGCCCTGTTGGCGGGCGTCGCGGGCGGGTTGATCCCGGCGATCGCGGCGGCTCGTGTGGACATGGTTCAGGTGTTGCGCGAATGAATCGGCCGGCGACCATTGTTTCCTACTGAATCAGTAGGATATAGTCGCGACGTGACCGCGAGACAACGCACCGATAAGCCGACGCGCGCCGCGCCGCGTCCGGTGCGGCGCAGGCACATCGACTACCAACGCACCTCCTCGGCCATCTGTCGGGCGACGCCGCCCCACCGAGCCCACCCCGACTCCACCGAGGACACCTCATGCTTCCGCACAGACCCACCCTCCACAACGAACCATCGGTCGCGCAGCTCAGCCTCACGTTGACACTGCCCGAATCCGGCGACGCGCTCGCCGAGCGCATCAACCACGTCCTACGGGAACTCGGCCGCGCCGTCGGCGACGCCGGAACCGTCACGATGATCCCCACGCCGATAGAGTCCATCGTGGATGACGCTCGTCAGGTACCGCCCGCGAGGCTGCGCCTGCACACCCGTTCCCGATTGGCCACACTAGACGGCGACCCGCTTCCACTCTCCCGCGTCGAGTACAACCTCCTGAACTTCCTCGCCAAACATCCCGGCGAGGTCTTCGGCCGGAACCGTCTACTGCGTTCGGTGTGGGGGTCGACCTACGACGGCGGCGTCCGCACGGTCGACGTGCACATACGACGCCTGCGGGTCAAGCTCGCCAAGTGCGGACCGCTCGTGACGACCGTGCGCGGCGTCGGATACCGCTATGACGGGAACGACCGCACCGAGCTGCTCGACCGCGTCTATCAGCCGGGAATCGCCTGATCCGGAGCATGGGCGCGCTCACTGTCGGCGACGGTGGGCGCGTCCTCGCCGACCGCTCCCATACGATCGGCCTTCGACCCATCCCGACCGAAGCGAGGCAGCCGTGACGCGAAGAGACCCGATCGCCATCGTCGGCGGTGGCTTCGCCGGGACGAGCCTCCTCCGGCACCTCATCGACCACACCGACCACGAGGTCGTCCTCATCGACCCCCTGGAACGGCCCGGCGCCGGCCCCGCCTACCGGACCACCGACGAGCGGCACCTGCTCAACTCGCGGGCGTCCGCAATGAGCGTCGACGCGTGCGACCCGGGTCATTTCGTGTCCTGGCTCGGCGCTCGTGGCGGCTACAGCGGCGACTTCGCGCCGCGCAAGTGGTACGGCGAATACCTGTGCGAGGCCCTGGAGCAGACGCTGGACCGCGCCGACGGACGCGTCCGGGTCCGCACGGCCTCAGTCACGGACGTGGTGCCGGGCGCCGAGGCCGTCCGCGTGTCGCTCGACGACGGGTCCTCCGTGATCGCCTCGCACGCGGTGCTCACCCTGGGCAACTCGGCCTCCGCCGGGCCCACGGGACCGGACCACGATCGGTACGTCCGCGACCCTTGGCGAAGCGGCGTGCTCGACGGGCTCACGACGCCGGGCCGGGTGCTGCTGATCGGCACCGGACTGACCGCCGTCGACGTCGCGATCAGCCTCGCCGATCGCGCCGAGACCGTCACGGCCGTCTCCGGGCACGGCCTGCTTCCCCTACGGCACAGCGCTACGGTCGGTGTTCCGACCACGAAGTTGCCGCCGGTTCCGACGACGTTGCGGGCGGCCGTTCGCGCCGTGCGGGAATGGACCGCCGCCCCGCACGACTGGCGGGAGGTCATGGACGTCCTGCGCCACCACGCCAACGACGCGTGGGTCTCCTGGTCCGACCAGGATAGACAGTCCTTTATCGAGCATTACGCGCGCTGGTGGGAGGTCCACCGGCATCGCATGGCGCCGCGCGTGGCGGCCACGATCGCCGCGCTGCGGGCCGACGGGCGGCTGTCCGTGCGGGCCGATCGCGTGCGAGCGGTGACCGAGAACGGCCCCGCTCTCACCGTCGACTTCGCCTCCGGCGCGAGCGTGGACGCCGACACGGTCGTCAACTGCACCGGCCCGTCCCGACTGCCTCGTGGCGCCAACCCGCTCGTGCGTCGGCTGCTCGCCGACGGACGGGTCCGGGTCGACTCCCACGGGCTCGGCCTGGACGTCGCGCCGTGCGCGGGCGCCGTCGACGCCACCGGACGCCGACACGAGCGCCTGAGCGTGCTTGGCGCGCTCCGACGCGGCGCGCTGTGGGAGACCACGGCGGTCCCCGAGATCCGCGCCCAGGCGTACGACCTCGCGTCGCGGTTCGCGACCTGAGAACGGCGGCGAGGCGGCCCCGCACCGGTCCGCCGTCAGCCGACTGCGAACCGGTGCCCCCCGGGTTCGTTAACGGATCGCGATTTCCAGGGCGATCTCGACCATGTCGGCGAACGAGCTCTGTCGCTCCTCCGCGGACACGTGCTCATCGGTCACGAGATTGTCGCTGATGGTGACGAGCGCGAGCGCCCGTGCGCCGAACTTGGCGGCGACGGTGTAGAGCTCGGCCGCCTCCATCTCGACGGCGAGGACGCCGTACTCGGCGAGTTTCTTGTACAGGCCGGGCGGGTCGCCGTAGAACACGTCGCCGGACAGGACCGGTCCGACGTGGATCTTCTTGTTCTGTTCGTTGGCGATGTCCACGGCGTTGCGGAGCAGGTCGAAGTTCGCGACGGGCGCGTATTCGACGAGGTTGTTGAACCGCATGCGGTTCAGGTTGGATTCGCTCGTCGCGCCGCTGGCGGCGACGACCTCGCGAAGGTTCAGCTTGTCGGTCAGTGCCCCCGCGCTGCCGACCCGGATAAGCGTCTTGACGCCGTAGCTTTCGAGCAACTCGTGGCTGTAGATCGACAGGGAGGGCATGCCCATGCCGGAGCCTTGCACCGAGAGCCGTTGGCCGCGGAACATTCCGGTGAACCCGTACATGTTCCGCACCGAGGAGTAGCAGACCGGGTCGGTCAGGTACGTCTCGGCAATCCACTTAGCACGGAGTGGGTCTCCGGGCATCAAAACGGTCTCGGCGATGTCGCCATTCTCGGCGGAGATGTGAGCAGTCACGCCGCTGATCATCGCATGCGTTGTCACGCATCCAAGCACCTCACCCGAGCGGCCGATATCGGACCGTCACCAACACTCCCATGACACGGATACGGACCGTACCGGCGAATCGCGTGCCTGGAGGCGACGAGAACGCACGTCAGGGCACGTATGTCCACAGTAAAACGCGAGGCCTTGGGACGCGCGCCGCTACGCCCGAGACGAGGCGCGATCAACCGTCACGACCGACCGTGATATTGCCGACAAGGTTTCTTGCCGATGACCCTCGGTCCCCGCGACGACGCCCGCGAGCCAGTTTCCGAACAGTCCGTGTCCGGATTCCGACAGGACGGCCTCCGGATGGAACTGGACGCCCTCGATCGGCAGCCGCCGGTGGCGCAGCCCCATGACGAGACCGGTCTCCTCCCGCGCGGTGACCGCGAGCGGCCCGAAGTCGCCCTCGTCGACGACGAGCGAGTGGTACCGGGTCACCGTCAACGGCTGCGGCAGGCCACTGAAGACGCCACGGCCGTCGTGCCGGACCCGAGCGGTCTCGCCGTGACAGGGTTGCGGCGCGCGGACCACGGGGACGCCGTAGTGCTGCGCGATGACCTGATGACCAAGGCACACACCGAGAATCGGGACGCGGCCCGCGAAGCGGTCGATGAGCCGGTGGCAGGCCTCGGCCTCGTCGGGAGCCCCCGGCCCGGGGGACAACAGCACCGCGTCCGGGGCGGCCACACCGTCGACGTCGATCGTCTCGGCGCGACGCACGTCGACGTCGGCACCCAGCGAGGCGAGATAATCCACAATGGTGTAGACGAAGGAGTCGCGACAGTCCGCGACGAGTACGCGCGGCACGTCAGTCGCCTTGTTCCCCGTCACCGGGGTCGACCGCGCCCTCGCTCGGCGATTCCTCCAGCTCGTAGTCGTCCGGGTCGTAGGACGGCACGCGACCGGGGTCCTCCCCGGGCTCGTCCTCCGTCTCGCCGACGGTGCCGTTGTTGAACGGCATCAACGGGTCCAGGGCCGGGAACGCGAAGTACCACAGCAACGCGACGACGCCGCCGAGCAGCACGAGCGAGCCGACGATCTTGCCGGGCACCCCGAACGGCAGCTTCCGCCAGATCCACGAGTACATCTAGCCCACCGCCTCGGGCGGCAGGGAGTCGCCGCGTTCGCGCGTATCGGACAGTTCTCCGTACACAATGTACCGTTCGTAGTTGTCCCACCAGGGGTAACAGGTGGTGAGGGTCAGATGGCGGTCGTCCTCGCCCGGTTCGACGCCCGGCTGATTCGGAACGGGCGCGACCACCCCGATGTTCGTCGGCTTGACGATCTCGTTGCCGGTGATCTCGTAGATGTAGAAGGTCGTCTTCGTCTCGACGACGATGAGATCGCCCGGCTGGAGAACGTCGATGTGCCGGAAGATCGCCGGGACGTTGTGCCCGGCGACGGCGAAGTTGCCCTGACCGCCGGGCATCACCGAGTCCTCGTAGTGACCGGGGGCCGTCTCGATGTCGGCCAGCTCGGTGCCCTCGACGATCGTCCACGGCTCCGGGCGGATCTGCGGCATGTACAACCGGGCCACGGCGTCGCCGGGCACCGCCGACAACGTCGGATCGTCCTCGTCCTCCGCCCAGGAGTCCTCGAGCTCCTGATCGAGTTCGTCCTGGGCGTTGGTGATCTCGGCGGTCTTGCCCCAGATCTGGTAGGCGGCGAACAGCAACACGACCATGCCGAAGGTGACGAAGAGTTCCGCGAACACGCGGACCGTCGTGCGGGTCTTACCCGTCACGGGGGGCGAGTCGTCACGGTGGCGGCGGATCGCGCGCTTGCGCCGCCGCTGCGGGATGTCCTCGGACGGCGCGTCGTCGAAGTGCTGGGGAATGCGCGGCAGCAGAGTCGTCTCGTCGGGGCCGGGGATGAGTGACATCGGGTCGGAGTTCGACGCCGGGGGTTCCTGCACCGGTTCCGGTTGCGGCCTCGGACGGCCATGCCCCCCGCCCGGAACGGACGCGCGCCCGCGCGGTGGCGGATCCTCGTCGTCCCATCGACGATAACGGTCACTCATCTGGGCACCTTCGCATCGTTCATCTCCACTTGCCCGTCGAAGGCGGGCATCGAGATATCACTGTCGCCGGTCATCGAATATCCCAATCCGAACGCCTCCGCCGCCGAACGGAAAGCGCGAACACCGCGTGAGGCGTCCAATGCGTTCGACATCGCTTCATTGTTCCCTATCGCCGCTATCACGAACGGCGGCGAATACACCCTGCCGTGCAGCAGCAGCGTGTTCCCGACGCAGCGGACGGCGGTGGTGCTGACGACACGAACTCCCATGATCGTCATGGCCTCCGCGCCGCCGGCCCACAGCGCGTTGACGACGGCCTGGACGTCCTGCTGGTGCACGACCACGTCATCGACCGTCGCCCCGGCGGGAAGTTGGTCGCCCTGCCGGGGAGCGTCGTCGAGACTGACGACCACACCGGGTCCCCGCACCGGCACCAGGCCCGCCGCGTACATGTACAACTGCGCGCGATCGAGCTCGGCGGCCACCTCGTCGTCACCGGCTGCGGCCTCGGCGAGCGCGTCGACCTCGTCGCGCAGCCGCGCCGCGCGGTCCTCCAGCCGAACGACCTCGTCGTCACGCTGGGGAATGAGCTCCCGCAACCGGACGTCCTCGTCGGTGCGCAGGGTCGTCCCGTCGGCGGCGGTCGCGGTGACCGTGAACAGGACGCCCGCGGCCGCGATCATCGCCAGAGCGGCCGCCGACCAGCGCCGATCTCGGTCCGGTCGAGTGCCGGGACGGAGCGCGCGAAGCGTCGTCCGCGCCGCGTACACAAGGTCACGATGCCGCGACGACGGCGGCCGATCCCCTGCTGGCGAAGCGGAAGGACGGCGGTCAGCACTCACCGATCACCCTCCTTACCGGCACACTCACCAACCGAGTGTGAGCCTTCGCGACGTGAGCGGGTAATCTGCGTCATGCTGCATACCCCGCCCCGCACAAGATTAGCCGTCGGACTGGGCCTTTCCGGGTGGCGAACGTCGGCGAGCCGCACTCTCGCGGTCGCCGCCGGTTACGCTGTCGGTCCGGCCAGTCCCTCATCAGGAGTTCATCGATGCCCAAGTCGCGCGTTCGGAAGAAGAAGGTCTACACGGCTCCCGCCGAGCTGCGCCCGAAGACCCCGCAGTCCAGCTCACATCCCAGTCCCACCTGGGTGCCCGTGCTGGCCGTGGTGCTCATCGTGCTCGGCATCGGATGGCTCGTCACGTACTACCTCACCAGCGGCGAGTACCCCGTGCTGGCGTGGGGTTACTGGAACCTCGGCATCGGCTTCGCCGGTCTCGTCGCGAGCCTGCTCGTCCTGTCGCGCTGGCGATAGGGCACTAGACCACGAACAGGCCGTCACCGTCGCGGGGTGCCCGCGCGAGGTGACGGCCGTCATCGTGCGGTCAGGAGAACGAGAGGGCCTCGAAGATCGTCGCGTTGGCCATGCCCCCGCCTTCGCACATCGTCTGTAGCCCGAAACGAATACCGTTGGCGCGCATGTGATGCAGCAAGGTCGTCGTCAGTCGGGCCCCGGTCGCGCCGAGGGGATGGCCGAGGGCGATCGCTCCGCCGAGCGGGTTGAGCAGGTTCGGGTTCGCTCCGGTCTCCGCGAGCCATGAGAGCGGGACGGGTGCGAAGGCCTCGTTGACCTCGAACGCGCCGATGTCGTCGATCGTCAACCCCGCCCGATCGAGCGCCCGCTGCGTGGCGGGGATCGGTCCGGTCAGCATCATCACGGGATCACTGCCGACCACGACGGCGGTGTGGATCCGGGCCCACGGGGTCAGGCCGAGCGCGGCGGCCTTCTGCGCGGACATGACGAGGACGGCGGCGGCGCCGTCGGAGATCTGCGAGGCCGACCCGGCGGTGACGACGCCCTCCGCGTCGAACGGGGCGCGAAGCTGACCGAGCTTCTCGAGGCTGGTGTCGCGCCGGACGCCCTCATCGGTCGCGAAGTCGCCGACGGGCGCGATCTCGGCGGTGAAGGCGCCCGCGTCCTGAGCGGCGGCGGCCTTCGCGTGCGACTCGAACGCGTAGGCGTCCAGGGTCGCGCGATCGAAGCCCCACTTCTTCGCCATCAGCTCCGCGCCGACGCCCTGGTTGAACGGAATCGGCAGGCTCGCGTCGAAGCCCGGGGCGTCCGCGTAGCGACGACGCACCAGGTCGCCGTACGGGTGGCCGAGGCCTTGGCCGACCGAGGATCCCATGGGGGTGCGGCTCATGACCTCGACGCCGCCCGCCACAACGATCTCGGCGTGCTCGGCGATGACGGCGGCGGCCGCGTTGTGCAGCGCCTGCTGGCTGGAACCGCACTGCCGGTCGATCGTGCTGCCCGGCACGTGTTCGGGCCAACCGGCCGCCAACACCGCGTTGCGGGCGATGTTCCACGACTGCTCCCCCACCTGGGAGACGCAACCGAACTGGACGTCCTCGATCAGAGCCGGGTCGACACCGGTCCGCTCGGTGAGGGCCGTCAGCGCCAAGGCGGCGAGATCGACGGGATGGGTTTCGGCCAGGGCGCCGTTTCGGCGGCCCACGGGGGTGCGCACGGCACCTACGATCACAGCATCACGCATGTACTCCACAGTAACTTTTCTCCGCCGGCCGCGATCACGTTGCCCGGGTCCGGTCGACGATCACCCCGCCTCGACCCCTGACGACGTCCGTGAGCCGACGCGGGCCGTCGATCACGGGACGGTGAGCGGACAGACGAAGCTGCTGCGTGACGACCCGACGCGGACGGTGGCACACTGGCATCGTGGAACCCCGAGCGCTGCAATGGCGCGTACCCCGGCACATCATCACCGCGAAGATCGCCGCGACGGCGATCTTCGCGCTCGTCGCGCTGTGGTACGCCGACGACAGCGCGCGCTTCCTCGTCGCGGCGTTCGCGGCGATCATCCTCGCGTCCTACGCCCTGCGCGACCTGATCAACCCGGTCCGGCTCACCGCAGACGCCGACGGCGTGCGCGTCTCCCGAGGTTTCTTCGGCGAGCGGCGACTCGCGTGGGGCGAGATCAGCCGCATCCGGGTCGACGAGCGGCGGCGGCTCGCCGGAACGTCGGTTCTCCTGGAGATCGACATCGACACGACGTTGTTCCTGTTCAGCAAGAGCGAGATCGGCGAGGACCCCGCCGAGGCCGCGGCCACCCTCAACGAGCTTCGGCAGGAGACCACCAGCGCTCCGTGATCCGCCCGCGCCTCAAACGGGCGTGCCGTCATTCCGCTTGGTTGGGCAAATGTCGGAATCAGGCGTGTTTTCGCAATTTGCCCAACCAAGCGGAACTTTTGCCCAACCAAGCGGAGGGTATGGCTTGGCCGGCGGCGCTCAGAACCGCAGGAACGTGCCCAGGATGCGGCCCAGTGGTTCCGGTTCCGTCGTCGATCCTCCGTAGGCGTGGCGGTCTGGGGAACTGTCCGCCGCGTGGCGAAGTCTGTCGAGGAGCAGCGAGGCGCGCTCGGCGTCGATGATCGGCGCGGACGCTTCGACGTCGAGGGGCGAAAGACGAAAGCCGCTCTCCTCGACGTCGAGGGGCGAGAGACCAAAGCCGCTCTCGTCGACGTCGACCGATGGACGGCGGAAGCCGCGCTCGTCGACATCCGTCGAAGGGAAGCGGAAGCGGCTCTCGACGATGCAAACGGCTGCCCGGTCGCGCGAGTACGGGGCGCGGTCGTCGGTGAGGGGTGCGGCCGGGGAGCGACGGTGTGGTCGCGTACTGACTGTCATGGTGCGACTGTGTCATCCGCCTCTGACACGACATCCGTATCGAACAGCCCACCCTATGGAAGTCCATAATGGGATCGGCGGACGTTGTGGGCGCCGCTTTCGCCGCGCGGGGAACGATTCCGACAAATTGATACAGATTCACGATCATTTGGGTTGGCCGGAACGGTTTTCTTGGGCCACAATGGTTCGCGTGTGGAAGCCGGATACGCCCGATGACCGACTGACCGCCTCAGCACCCCGCGAGGAATACCAGGCAGAGACGGAGCGGCATCTCACCGCCGCCGCCACCGTACTCAATGGAATGAGTGACGCCAGTTTGGACGATTATCGGCACCACCTCGCCGCGGCCGAACTGTCCGCCGCCTTCGCCGCCCTCGTCGAGGCCGGACACGAGCGAGAACTGCCGATGGTGTTCTGGAAGCATCTCGACGCCGCGGCCCAGCGTCTCGGCCTTTACGCCGCCGCGCTTCACGAGCCGCGACTGACGGCCGCCGACGTCTGCCGTCGACACCTCGCGCCCAGCGGCGCTTCCCACGCGTAGCACCGGAGCCGCCCGCTCCCAGGCTCCGGGCTCGACGGCGCATCAAGCGCCACACGCGACGCCGACTACACCAGACACAATGGATTGTCGCGGGGCGAATCCGACGAATCGGATGCGATAGCGACACTCGGCGTCGAAGATGCACTTCATGAAGGCATATCGACTCACCGCTCCGAAGACCGCCGAGATCGTCGACATCGAGATGCCTCGGCCCGGCCCCGGGGAGGTCCTGCTCAAGGTCACCGGTGCGGGCGTCTGCCACTCCGACCTGCACATCCTGCACGACGAGACCTGGCCGCTCGTCCCCATGACGATCGGACACGAGGTCAGCGGAGAGGTGGCCGAACTCGGCGACGGGGTGAGCGGTTGGAGCTCCGGGGACCAGGTCCTCGTCTACCTCTGCTGGGGCTGCGGAATGTGCCGGACCTGCGCGTCGGGGCTTGAGAACGCCTGCGAGAAGTACGGCCGGTCGATCGTCCCCGGTCCCGGCCTGGGCTTCCAGGGCTGCATGGCCGAGTACGTCGTCGCGCCAGCCCGGTTCCTCGTCCCGCTCGGCAGTCTCGACCCGGTCGACGCCGCCCCCCTCACCGACGCCGGACTGACGCCGTACCACGCGATCCGGATCGCGTCCGACCTCCTCGTCCCGACCGCGACCGCCGTCGTCATCGGTGTCGGCGGGCTCGGCCACATGGCGGTGCAGATCCTCACGGCGATGTACGGCTCGCGTCTCATCGCCGTCGACCTGGACACGAGCAAGCTCGAACACGCAGCGAGCCTCGGCGCGGACGAGACGATCGTCTCCGACTCCCACGCCGCCGACGCGATCCTCGACCTCACCCACGGCCGAGGCGCCCAGGTCGTCCTCGACTTCGTCGGCGCGGAGCCGACGGTGAAACTCGCCGCCGACGTCATCTCCCCGTACGGACGCATCGTGACCGTCGGCCTCGCGGGCGGCACCCTGCCGTTCGCCGCGACCGCGCCGCCGATCGGGCTCCCGTGGGGGGCGGGAGTCGTGAAACCGTACGGCGGAACCCGCGCCGACCTGCACGACGTGATCGCGCTCGCCCAGCGGGGTGCGATCTCCGTGACCGTCGAGCGGCACCCGCTCGACGACGCGGCGTCCGTGTTCGCCCGGTTGGAGGCCGGCCAGGTCACCGGCCGCGCCGTACTCGTTCCCTGACGACCGTGGACCGACCATCGACGTCATCCGAGCCCGCGGCCCCCGACACCGGACCGACGGGCCACCTCGTCGACGGCCTCGGCCCGGCTCCGGTCGCGAACGGTCCGGGGCCACAGCACGTCCACGGAAATTTCGAGTCGGAGCCGGTGCGCCGCAGTCGTTCCCGTAGTCGGAGCGCCTCGGTGTCGTCGGCCCGTGAACCGAAAGCCCCGACGCGACCGACCTCTCGGGATTACCGTTTGACCATGTATCGCACGCGTCACGACGCCGCCGTCCGGCGCTTGGCGGCGAGCCTGCGCGGCATGCCCGCCGACATTCCGGTTCGCCTGGCCAAGCCGGGCTCCAACCTGTTCCGTTTCGGCGGTCGTGACCGGCGGCCGGGGCTGCCCGTCGACGGCCTCGACACGGTCCTGTCGATCGACGTCGACGCCCGCACCGCCGAGGTCGGCGGCCTGATCACGTACGAGCGCCTGGTCGCGGCGACACTGCCGCACGAACTCATGCCGACCGTCGTCCCACAGCTGAAGACGATCACGCTCGGTGGGGCGGTCGCCGGTCTCGGCATCGAGTCGACGTCGTTCCGCGCCGGCATGCCGCACGAGGCGGTGCGGGAGATGGACGTCCTGACCGGGTCCGGCGACGTCGTCACCGTGTGCCCCGGCGACGACCTGTTCGAGTGCTTCCCGAACTCGTACGGCACCCTCGGCTACGCCGTCCGCCTGGTCATCGAGCTCGCTCCGACCATGCCGACGGTCGCGCTCCGCCACGTCCGCTACGTGACCGGGCGGGAGCTCTTCGACGGTCTCGCCGAACACGTCGACGACCCCGAGGTCGACTTCTGCGACGGCGTGTCCTTCACCCCGTGCGAGTCCTATGTGACACTCGGGCGGTTCACGATCGAGCCGGGCCCCACCAGCGACTACACCGGACAGTCCATCTACTACCGCTCGATTCGGCGTCGAGACACCGACCGCCTCACCGTCGCCGACTACCTGTGGCGGTGGGACACCGACTGGTTCTGGTGCTCCGCCGCGTTCGGCGTCCAGAACCGCCACCTGCGTCGTTTCTGGCCGGTGCCGCTACGCCGCTCCGATGTATACAGAAGACTCGTCGCACTCGATCGACGGATCGGGCTGAGCCGCCGGATCGCGCGGGCTCGGGGCCAACGCCGCGAGGCCGTCATCCAGGACGTCGAGATCCCGCTCGCCGAATCGGCGTCCTTCCTCGACGCCTTCAGCCGGCACATTCCCATCCGTCCGGTGTGGATCTGCCCGCTCCGGTCGACGACGGCGACGACGCCGCCGTTGTACCCGCTCACCTCCGGGACCTACGTCAACTTCGGATTCTGGGCGACCGTCGGTCTCGCCGACGGTCAGGCCGACGACCATCACAACCGACTCGTCGAGCAGCTCGTCATCGATCACGGTGGCCACAAGTCCCTCTACTCGACAGTCCACTACGACCGTTCACAGTTCTGGCGCGACTACGACGAATCCGCGTACCGACAGGTGAAGAAGCGCTACGACCCAACCGGGCGGCTGCCCGATCTCTTCGACAAAGTGGTGGGAGACAATGCGACTCGCTGATGTGTTCACAACCGTGCTGGGCGATGAGCCTCCGGTCGGTTTCAAGGCCTACGACGGATCGAGTGTGGAGGCGGCCGGGGCGCCGGTCCTCGAGATACGCTCGCCCGACGCGCTGAACTACCTCGCCACGACCCGCAGAACCGAACTCGGGCTGGCGAGGGCCTACGTGACGGGCGCCGTCGACGTCATCGGCGACCTGTACTCGGCGATGCGTTCACTGTGGAACATTCGCGTGAACGTCTCCGGCGCCGACTCGCTGCGCATCTTCTCCGCGCTCGGCGGGCTACGGCTGCTTCGTCGTCCACCGCTGCCGCAACGCGAGGCGCGGCTGGCGGGGCGCAAGCACTCCAAGGCCCGCGACGCCGCCGCGATCTCGCACCACTACGACGTCGGCAACGACTTCTACGAGCTCGTCCTCGGCGACGCCATGACGTACACGTGCGCCCTCTACGCCGAACCGACGACCTCGCTCGAGGACGCCCAGTACGCCAAGCACGACCTCGTCGCCCGCAAACTCGACCTGCGGCAGGGATCCCGACTGCTCGACGTCGGCTGCGGATGGGGCGGAATGGTCATCCACGCCGCCAAGCACTACGGCACCCGCGCGGTCGGCGTCACCCTTTCTCGAGAGCAGGCCGAGTGGGGCGCGCAGCGCATCAAGGAGGAGAACCTGTCGGAACTCGCCGAGATCCGGCACGTCGACTACCGAGACGTGCGCGAGTGCGACTTCGACGCGGTGTCGTCGATCGGCCTGACCGAACACGTCGGCGTCGAGAATCTCGCGGGCTACTTCCGCTTCCTCTACGGCAAGCTGAAGTCCGGCGGGCGGCTGCTGAACCACTGCATCACCAAGCCCAACGGTTTCGGCCCGCCGATCACACGCGGCGGATTCATCTCGCGGTACGTCTTCCCGGACGGGTCCCTGGCGGCACCGGGCGTCCTCATGTCAGGGATGCACGACGCCGGGTTCGAGGTGTCCCACGAGGAGAACCTGCGGGAGCACTACGCCCTGACTCTCGCGGCCTGGGTGTCCAACTTGGAGAAGAACTGGGATCGGGCGGTGGAACGCGTCGGCATCGAGACCGCGCGCGCGTGGCGGCTGTACCTCGTCGGTTCCCGGCTCGGGTTCGAACACAACGGGATCCAACTGCACCAGATGCTCGGCGTGAAACCCGGCGCGCGAGGCCTGCCCGCGATGCCGTTGCGTCCGACCTGGTGACGAGGGCCGAACCGCTGCCGGAATGGCCGTCGCCACCGCGTCGTAGTGTGGGCGCCGAGTACTTCGCTACGTTGTAGCGAGATACTTATAGTGATATTTCTCGATGACGGAGACGGCCATGACTTCTCAGGTGATCACCTCGCTCCAGGGCGACATGGTCCACGCGCTGGTGACGCTCGACGGCGTATCGGCGACGACCGCCATGAACGCGTGGACCGACCCGGAGCTGCTGAAGCGTTGGTGGGCCGCCGGCCGACTGACGATCGACCCCCGCCCCGGCGGTGTCTACCAGGTCTACTTCGGCATGGGCGACCAGACGATGAACGGAACGATTCGACACTTCGACCCGTCCGGGACGCTCGTGTTCGACTGGGCGTGGGCGCACGAGCCCGACGCCGCTCCGACCGTAGTCACCGTCGACATCACCGACACCGAGACCGGGTGCGTACTGCGGTTGACGCACGGCCCGTACACGGAGCACGACGAGCCCGAGCGCGGCGACATGCTCGAAGGCTGGGCGGCGTTCCTGAAGCGGCTCGCGGCGCTCCTGACAGGAGCCTGACCGTCCCGCCCGACCGACGAGCGACCGGTCCGGGAATCGTTGCGACGCACGCGAATCGGTGGTCACGTCGTGGGCCCGTCGGGCGCAATCGGGACCGTTCGGCCTCCCACCGGCGTACGCTGACGGCGTTCGCGTCCACCGCATTCCGGGAGGCAACCACATGCGTGGCACCGAAACCGACCCGCTGCCGAGTCCGAGCGCCTGGGTCGCCGATCAGGCTCGCCTCTACGAGGAGTCCGACGGCGCCAAGGGAACGACGATGCACGGGGCACCGTGCCTGCTCCTCGATCATCAGGGCCGCACCAGCGGCGACTGGCATCGCACCGTCCTCATCTACGGCCGCGACGGCGACGACTTCCTGATCGTCGCGTCGAACGGAGGGGCCGCCGCCGACCCTGCGTGGTACCGCAACCTCGTGGCGAATCCGCGGGTGCGGCTTCGCGTCGGGGCCCGCCGGTTCACGGCCGTCGCCGAGACACTGTCGCCCGACGAGAAACGCCGCGTGTGGCCGCACCTCGTCGAAGTCTTCGCGCCGTACGCGGAATACGAGCGCAAGACCGAACGCGACATCCCCGTCATTCGGTTGCGCGAGTCCGAGTGAGCCCACGGGCCCGGCCGCAGAGGGCCTCCGGCCGTCGGAAGCCGGAAGTCCCCGAGAATCCGGTCACCATGCCGGGGGTGACGGTGGTCGCGGCCGGTAGGGTCGAGCCGCTATGAGCACCGTCGATACCGGCTCCACCATCCGCACGTTCTACCCGCGACGCGGACGCGTCAGTCAGCGCCACGAAACCGCCGTCGAGCGGCTGTACCCGAGACTCGGCGTGACACTGCGTCCCGGTGAGTCGCTCGACCACGCCGCCGTGTTCGGACGGGTCGCGCCGCTGGTCGTCGAGATCGGCACCGGCATGGGCGACACGACCGTCGACATGGCCGCGGCCGACCCGGACCGCGACTATCTCGGGATCGAGGTCCATCTGGCGGGCATCGGGAACCTGCTCGATCGCGCCGACCGCGAAGGCGTGTCGAACCTGCGGATCTTCGACGGCGACGCGTTGACCCTGTTCGCCGATCACCTGGCCGACGTCGAGGTCGACACGATCCACCTGTTCTTCCCCGACCCGTGGCCGAAGGTCCGCCACCGCAAGCGACGGATGATCCGGCCCGACCGGCTCGCGGTCCTGCGTTCCCGGCTCCGAGTGGGTGGGACACTGTGGTGCGCCACGGACTGGGCGGACTACGCCGAGGTCATGCTGGCGACCTTGACGGCCGACCCGGGCCTGGAGAACCGGTACGACGGGTACGCGCCGCGCCCGGACGAACGGCCCGTCACCAAGTTCGAACAACGCGGCGTCGACGCTGGTCGCGTCATCCGGGATCTCATCTTCACCCGCGTCGCCTGAATCGATCCGCCCCTCGATCGACCTTGTGAGGCCCGATGCTCCGTCCACCCGACCTCGCCCAAGTGCTCCGCGTCCTGCTCGCGCTGCCGTTCGGCTGCGCCGCATGGTTCCTGTCCTACGTGTACGCGCGGGACGAGAGCCAGATCGTCTGGGAGTGCGACGTGTCGGCGTGCGGCACCGACGACTGGCGCGCGATGGCCCTCATCGGCGGTATCGCCGCCGCCGTGGCGTCCGGTGTCCTCGCCTTCGTCCTGACGCAACACGCCACGGTCGGGCTGGCGATGGCGCTGGTCGCGAGTGCGCTGGCCGCCGGTTGGAACGCCTCGGTCCTCGATCACGGTGTCGATCGCGGCGACGTCGACGCCTGGATCATCGCCGCGACGGCGATCGCGGCGATCGGAGCCGTCGCGNCGCTGCTCGGGGCACTGCACACCGCCAAACGGACCGCGCTCGTCCCTCGACTGTTCCTCGGGCACGTCGCCGTCCCCGCCCGCGCCTACCCCGCCCCGGCCGGATCCGACGCGCGGACGTCGATGCTCGCCTTCGTCGACCACAATGGCCGACGGCGGGACGTTGCCGTCGAACTGCCGCCGGAGCATCGGAATCGGCCGCTGCTTGCGGTCTACGACAAACGCACCCCGTCCGCGGCCGAACGACCCCGCGTCGCCGTGCCGCGGCTGATGGCGACGGAGAGCGCGCGCACGGCGAGTCTGGCGAAACTCCGGTCCGCGATGCGGATCGAGACCGATCGACGGGCGTCGACCGCTTCTCCCCGCCAGGGCAGGGACGGAACGGTCGTCGGCGAACTGGAACGCCTGGCGGCCTTGCATTCCGACGGCTCCCTCACGGACGAGGAGTTCGCGGCGGCGAAACATCGACTGCTCGGCCTGTGACCGGTGCGCCGAAGCACCTTTGCCGAACCTCGTCCCGCCGTTTACTCTGGATGGTCTCCCGGTTCGTGTGATCCGCGTCGGCATCCGGCCGATCGCGGGCTCGCCTGAACGGCAGGCGGCCCCGCACCCCTTCTTCTCCCAGGGCGCGGGGCCGTTCCACGGGTGCTACGCGGAAACGAATCGAAGCAGGTTCGAGCCGCTCGGTTCGCCCGGGTGGGTCGCGACGGTGATGGAGTCGACCGTCGTACCGTCCATTTCGACAAGTTCGAGGGCACTGCCGCCGTTCGCCGTCAGCAGGAGCATCCCGTCGACGTCGAAGGTCAACGCGGTTCCCGCCCGCTCGTCCGTTTCCTCGAAGGTCAGGACGAACTTCCCGGTGGTGAGGTCGATGATCCCCAGGCAGACGTTCATGCGGTCCAGGCCGGGGCCGACCGGGTCCACTCCGCCGTAATGGATGCACGCCAGGGAACCGTCGCGGGAGACCGCGGTCAACTCGCCGAGGACGGCACCCTGATCTCGCATGAAGTCGCCGACGGGGGTCGTCGTCGTTCCCGTCGAGTCGTGGCGCATGACCTCCAGGTCCGTTGCGCCACCGGTGATCCAGTACAGGATGTCGCCACCGTCGGGATCGGCCGCGACCTGCGTGTCGCAGCCGCCCTCGTCCAGTGGGGTCTCCTCGTTCGTCGCGATGTCGATGACGCCGTAGCGGGCGCCGGTCGCGTCGGGTCCGTGATCGACGTAGACGCGTTGCCCGTCGACGCTCCACACTGGTGTGGAGCAGATGCCCGCGCCGGCGTACTCGCCCAGCTCGGTGACGTCCCCGGTCTCCGTGTCGCGGAGCTTGATCGCGCCGCCGTCCTGCTCCCCGTCGAGGTAGGTGACCTTCGATCCGTCGGGCGACACCGCCGCCGTGTGGTAGTAGAGGCCGTCCTTTGTGAAGACCACGGTGCTGGTCTCGTCTCCGGCGGTGAATCGGTACAGGCTCTCGCCCTCCGGGCCCTGACGGAAACCGGAGTCGTACAGGGTGCCGTTCAGCGCGTCGGTCGACGGCCCGGCGGGCGATGTCGACAGTGGCGTGTCCTCGGCACCGGCGAGCCCGGCGGCACCGGCGACGCCGCCGACGGCGACGATGACGGCCGCCGAGCCGGCGATCGCCGCGCGGCGGAACCGCAGTCGTCGAGATTCGGTGAGGACGCCGTCGTACAGGTCCGGCGCGGTCGCTTCGGAGGCGAGCGCGGCGAGGTCGTCGTGAATATGGTCTTCGTTCGTCATGCGAAACTCCTTGCGTAGAGCTCGGTGAGGTTCGGCTCGTGACGGCGGAGGACGCCGAGCGCCTTGGCGGTCTGGCTCTTGACCGTCCCTTCGCTACAGCCGAGCGTCTCGGCCGTGTCCTTGACGCTGCGATCCTCGTAGAAGCGCAGCACCAGGACGGTGCGTTGTTTGACGGTGAGCCGCGCCAGGGCGCGGCGGAGGACGTCCCGCCGTTCCAGTTCGTGCGCGTGGTCGTCGCCGGGTGTCCGCGGTTCGGGTAGCTGCTCGGGGTAGTACTCGGTGACGCGCGGCTTGCGCCACCAGGACACCTGGAGGTGGTACATGGCGCGGCGGGTGTACGCCTCGGCGTTTCCCAGCCTCTCCACTCGACGCCACGCGCGGTGGGTCCGCGCGAGCGCCGACTGGACGAGGTCCTCGGCCAGGTGCTGGTCTCCAGTGAGCAGATACGCCGACCGAATCAACGCCGGACTCCGCGCGCGCACGAACGCCGCGAACTCTCGTGTCGAGTCTGTCGTCATTGGGTGGTTCCTTCCGACCGGTCTGCCCTCGTAAACGCGGCTTTCGCGCGTGGGGTTGCCGTTCGGGCCGATCGGTTCCGCCGTCGGTGGGCGCGGGCGGCTCCAGGCGCTACGGCAGTCCGATGAGGATGAATCGGGACGACAGGTCGGACAGGATCGGCGACAGGGCCTTCAGCGTCCGGGCGCGGTCGCCGCCGCCGTCGTGCATGAGCACGATGTCGCCGGCCTCGACGTCACCGACGACCTGTTTGTTGATCTGGGTGGCCTTGCGTTCGGAGTTCCAGTCGCTCGGATCGACGGACCAGTGCACGGGCGCCATGCCGAGCTTCTCCGAGACGGAGATGACGCGTTTCGTCCACTCTCCTCCCGGCTGCCGGAAGTATCCGATGCGCGCGTCGGGAACGGCGGCACGGATCGCCGCGTTGGTGCGCTTCAGGTTCTTCGCGATCGCGGCGCGGCTCTGCTTTCCGAGATCGAACTCGTGATTCCAACTGTGGTTGCACAGGGTGTGTCCATCCGCGACGATCTCGCGGATCAGCTCGGGGTACTGCCGGGCTTGGCGCCCGATGACGCAGAACGTCGCCGTGACACCAGATTCGCGCAGTTTCGCGAGCACCTTCGGGGTCCAGACGGGGTGTGGGCCGTCGTCGAAGGTCAGGGCCACCGCCTCGGAGCCGGTGACGTCGACGCTGCCGTAGGGGCCGCCCCTGGTCGCGTCGTCGATGACGGGCGGATCGACGGTCGGGCTCGGTGACGGGGATGGGGACGGGCCGGGGCTCCGCGAGGGTTCGTCGGGGGTTTCGGAGACGCCCGGTCGGACGACCGCGCCCTGCTGCGGTGAACCGAGCAGACCGGGCGTCGCGCCGATCGCGTAGCCGCCCCCGGCCAGGAAGACCAGGCTCAGAAGGACACCGACCACGACAACCGTTCGACGCATGGTGTCAAATCTAGACGGTCACCATCACCGTGTGTTCTTCTAGTAACGCGCTATGGGACTTCGACCACGAAAGCACCCGTGTCGACGGCGGTCCAGCGATGATGGTGACGGTCGGCCGATCCTAGTGACTGTGCCGATCACCTCAGCTCGCGATTCCGGCTCACCGGCTGTGACCAGGTGCCATTATCGTTGGCCAGTTGACCGGCCTTGAGGGGTCGAAGCCGAGCGGACCAATGGGAGAGTCCTTCGTGCTCTATAAGGCATTGCAGTTGACCGTGGTACCCGCGATGCGGGCCGCCTGGCGCCCGACTATCGAAGGTACCCAGCACATTCCGGAGTCCGGTCCGGTGATCTTGGCATGCAATCACCTGTCCGTGGCCGACCACTACTTTCTCGCGTTGACGACGAAGCGACACATCGCGACGATGGCGAAGATCGAGTACTTCCAGCGTTCGGGCGTCAAGGGCCGACTGATCGGCGCGACCGTCCGGGCTCTCGACCAGGTCGCGGTCGACCGTTCCGGTGGACGCAAGAGCGCGATGGCCCTCGGGCCGAGCGAGCAGGTGCTCCGGGACGGCCGCGTCTTCGCGATCTTCCCGGAGGGCACCCGCAGCCCCGATGGCCTGCTGCACCGGGGGAAGACGGGCGTCGCCCGGCTCGCGCTGGCGACCGGCGCTCCGGTCGTCCCGATCGGTATGACCGGGACGGAAAAGGTACTCCCTTTCGGAGCGACGGTCCCCCGCCTGGCGAAGGTGGAGGTGCGTGTCGGTGAGCCGCTCGAGTTCAGTCGTTATGAGGGCATGGAGAACAACCGGGTGACGTTGCGCGCCGTCACCGACCAGATCATGTACGCGATCGGCGAGCTGTCCGGTCAGGAGTACGTCGACACCTACGCGCGGCGCCGCCCCGTGAAGAAGGACGAGAAGAAAGACGACTGACCCGCGGGACGTTCACCGCCGCGCGATCCAGTCGTCAGCGGAGCGCCGTGCGAGCAGGACCACCGCGATGACCGCTGCGACGGCGGCGAGTATCGGCACGTACACGTACAGGGCGGTCTGGATCGACGAGAACGTGCCCACGATGTGGATCGGATGCACGACCGTCTGGTAGAGGAAGTCGACGAGAGCCAGCGCCCCTCCCCAGGCGACCGTTCCGGCGGTCGCGAAGCCGAGCACCTGTCCTACTCGGCTGCCTCCCAGCACCAGGACGCCCGCGACGATCGCGCCCGCGGCGACGGCCAAGTCCTTCAGCATGTAGACCGCGACGGACCTGACGAGCTGCGGCCCATTGGACACCGCCGTGCCGAAGACCACCAACTCCAGGCCGGCCACGACGAACAACGCGGCGACGGCCGCCGTGATGTCGGACGGGCGAGTCGAACGGGTGATGATCGCCGACGGCGGGCCCACGTGGGTGAGGCGGGGCGGTTCGGACGGTGACGAATGCGGGGTACTCATGGGAAGACACGGTAACGGCACCGGACACCCTCCCCGGGCCGCATCGGGTCGAGTGACCGCCGCGAACGTGGATATCAAGGGACACAAGGATTCCACGCGCCGAACNTTCGGCTNGGTGGGGCGACGAACGCGACCGCGAGGCGATGCACCGGCAGGANGAANGACCCACCAAGCCGAAATCCCCAGCTCACGGCGATTCAACAATGTCCTACCAACGATCTAGTCGTCGAGCCTGTCGACGACCTGGACGTGGTCGGGCGCGTACCGGGCCACCTCCGACAGGATCGTCCGCGGGTCGTGATGGAAGTCGGTGAGTCGCACGGCGACGTCGAAGCCCGAAGCCCGCCCCTCCGTCGACCTGTTCGCCTCCCGGAGGACGGCCTGATCGGCGAAGCGGGGTCGGTCGCCGCTGTGTCGACCCATGTAGTCGTCACACGCGATGAGGAGGTATCCGTCACCGGCTCCGCGATCGGGCACCGTCACCGCCGCGACCTCCTCGACGTGAACCCACGGCAGCAGCAACGTTCGGTAGGACGCCGGTCGCACCATCACTCCGTAGTGGTTGACGGCCAACTGCGGCGGTCGCACGACCGTCACCATCGCGGACGCGACGCCGAGCGAGGCGATGAGCGCGACGAAGCCGGTCGCGCCGGCGGCGGGGTTCGCGGCGCCCGAGTCGAGCGTCGAGGGTTCGCCGGTGAACAGGATCGCGGTCATTCCCGTCACGACCGACCACAACGCCGCGAATGCCGCCAACCGCACGACGGCGCGGCGGGGCAGTCGCCGTCGCAACACCACCCATTCGGCGGCGCCCTCGCGGCGCGTTCGTTTCGTCATGTCTCACCCTCGATGTCCAACGGACGGGCCCCGGCGACGGCGACATCGGTCACCCCCGTCGGCCCCGCGCCCGACGGTCGCCGTGTTCCCGCCTCACCGGTGAGCCGGTGCGCGGCACGGATCCGAGCACGCCATCCGACGATCTCCACCCGGTCGGGTACCACCCTCGCGCGCGCCTCGCACGACTGGAGGTGACGAGGCAACCCCTAGACTAAGCAGGCACGAGCCTGATACGCAAGGAGCCCGATAGGAGCCCACCCGTGGTATTGCCAGCCGATCACGACGACCCGATGCGGGCGACCCTGGCGCTCATGGCACCCGGCACCGCGCTCCGGGACGGCCTGGAACGGATCCTGCGCGGGAACACCGGGGCGCTGATCGTGCTCGGGTACGACAAGGTCGTCGAGTCGATCTGCACGGGCGGTTTCACCCTGGACGTCGAGTTCTCGGCGACCCGCCTCCGCGAACTGTGCAAGATGGACGGAGCGGTGGTGCTGGCGAACGACGGGGCGCGTATCGTCCGCGCGGCCGTCCACATGATGCCCGACCCCACGATCCCCAGCGAGGAGTCCGGAACCCGGCACCGCACCGCCGAGCGCGTCGCGAAGCAGACCGGCTGCCCCGTCATCTCCGTGAGCCAGTCCATGCACATCATCGGCCTGTACGTCAACGGTCATCGCCACGTCCTCGACGAGTCCGCCGCGATCCTGTCGCGCGCCAATCAGGCCCTGGCGACGTTGGAGCGGTACAAGTCCCGGCTCGACGAGGTCGCCGGAACCCTGTCGGCGCTGGAGATCGAGGACCTCGTGACGATGCGCGACGCGATGGTCGTGGTGCAGCGCATGGAGATGGTGCGCCGCATCGCCGACGAGGTCGAGGGCTACGTCATCGAGCTCGGTACGGACGGTCGATTGCTGGCCCTGCAACTGGACGAACTCATGGCCGGGGTCGACGCCGACCGCACCCTGATCGTCCGCGACTACCTCCCGGCCGACGCCGACCGCGAGAAACTGCAAGCGGCGCTGCGATCCCTCGACGCCCTGACGTCGGGCGAGATGCTCGACCTCGCGGCCGTCGCCCGCGCCCTCGGTCACAGTGGAGGATCGGAGACCCTGGATCTGTCGATCAGCCCCCGCGGTTTCCGGTTGCTCGGCCGCGTTCCCCGGCTGCCCGGCGCCGTCGTCGATCGGATCGTCGAGCACTTCGGCTCCCTGCAACGGCTTCTCGGCGCGACGGTGGACGACCTCCAGGCCGTCGACGGCGTCGGTGACACCCGCGCCCGCGGCGTCAGAGAGGGCCTGTCCCGACTCGCCGAAGTGTCGATACTGGAGCGTTACGTCTAGCGCCCGTCCCGCCGTGTCAGATCGCGCCTCCGACGAGGCCGCATGCGCGAACGGCGCCGCCCGAGTTCGGGCGGCGCCGTTCAACCTGTGTGGGATCAGGTCCCGGGACGATGCCCGAAGATGTGCAGAACCGTTCCGACGTCGAGCAGCTCGTACAACTTGACCGCGTCGTCGTGCAGCAGGTTGACGCAGCCGTGCGATCCGAACGAGTCGTGCAGGTACGTCGTCGTCTCGTGCAGGCCCTGCCCCATGTAGAAGTGCTGCCAGTACGGCAACCACACCTTGTAGGGCACGGACCATTCCCGCTCGGCGCGATTGGCGATGGGGAGCTTGCCGGTCTGCGTGGCGTAGCCGGCCATGCCCGTGCGGACGACCGTCGGCCCGAAGACGCGCTCGCCGTCGGCGTCGACGACCCACAGGGTCTGATGCGTGAGGTCGACACAGACGACGAGGTCGTCGCCGGGGTCGCAGGACAGGAAGTCGGTGTCGCGGATGCGCTCGGCGACGGACCGCGTCAGATCACCCGCGTATCCGTTGGCGGGCTGGATGCCCATGTCCTTCTGGAACTTCTTGATCGCCTTGCAGTCTTCTTTGGACTGATCGCCGTCGACGAAGATCTCGCCGTAGCCGCCGATGATCGACAGCATCCGCTCGACCTCGAGCTGTTCCTCCCCGGTGTCGCCGCACTTGTGCTTGGTGGTCGGGACTCGGCCGGGGTCCGGGTCCGCCTCGGGTTCGGGCTCGGTCTTCTCGGGTTCGGCCGTCTTCTCCACCGGCGGCGGGGACGCGGTGTCGGCGTCGGGCGCGGACGCGTACGCGTACACACCGGCGCTGGCGGCGAGAACCGCCGCGACGGCGGCGACGGATACGGCAAGTGAACGCCGGATACGCATCGGCGGGGGGGCCTTCCACTCGGCGGGAAAAGGATGTGTAGACACAGACGCGTCGAATGACACCGCAGGTTGTCATCGATGCGTAATCGTTACGCTGTTTCACTGGCGAAACTATGGACACTTACGCCGCTTCCATTGTCTCCCATCACTTCACATGTTTAATCCCCCATCCGTGCCACCTTCCGCAGCGTGCGGGCCATCTTCAGTGGACCCCTGGCGCCGGACTGGCGCGGCACATGGACGCACCCGCGAACTCGGGTCATAATCGAGGTTTGATCACACCGCCCGCAGGCTCCCCGCGTGCCGAGCGGTCGCCCGTCCACCAACTCCCTGGCAAGGGACGGGACCACCACGGCAGCTCGGAGGTACGCGTGTCCTGTTTGATCGTTCAAAGCGACAAGACGCTGCTGCTCGAGACGGGCCATCCGCAGGCCGACGAGTGCCGTCTGGCGATCGCCCCGTTCGCCGAACTCGAGCGCGCCCCCGAACACATTCACACCTATCGACTCACACCGCTTGGCCTCTGGAACGCCCGCGCGGCCGGGCACGACGCCGAGTCCGTCGTCAACGCCCTCCTCACGTACGCCCGTTTCCCGGTGCCGCACGCGCTGCTGCTCGACATCACCGAGACGATGGACCGCTACGGTCGGCTTCGCCTCATCAAGCACCCCGCTCACGGCCTCGTCCTGGAGTCGAGCGACCCGGCCGTCCTGGCGGAGGTCGCTCGTAGTCGAAAGCTCGCCGGAATGCTCGGAGCCGCGATCGGCGACGACACCGTCGTCGTCCACGCGAGTGAACGAGGACGTCTCAAACAGGCGCTGTTGAAGCTCGGCTGGCCGGCCGAGGATCTCGCCGGGTACGTCGACGGCGAATCACACCCGATCACCCTGGCCGAGGACGGCTGGACGTTGCGGCCCTATCAGCGGCAGGCGGTCGACGGCTTCTGGTCGGGCGGTTCGGGTGTCGTCGTGTTGCCGTGCGGCGCGGGGAAGACGTTGGTCGCCGCGGGAGCGATGGCGCGGGCGTCGTCTACGACGCTGATCCTCGTCACCAACACCGTCTCGGTGCACCAATGGCGCCGGGAACTGTTGGCGCGCACGAGTCTCACCGAGGACGAGATCGGCGAGTACTCCGGTGAGCGCAAGGAGATCCGGCCCGTCACGATCGCCACGTACCAGGTGTTGACGTCTCGCAGCGGCGGCGAGTTCCGACACCTGGACCTGTTCTCCGCGCGCGACTGGGGGCTCGTCGTCTACGACGAGGTGCATCTGCTGCCCGCCCCGATCTTCCGTTTCAGCGCCGATCTACAGGCGCGGCGGCGTCTCGGTTTGACGGCGACGCTCGTGCGGGAGGACGGCCGGGAGGCGGACGTGTTCTCCTTGATCGGCCCGAAGCGCTTCGACGCCCCCTGGCGGGACATCGAGGCTCAGGGCTGGATCGCCCCCGCGCGCTGTACCGAGGTGCGGGTGAGCCTCAGCGATGACGAGCGGATGAAGTACGCCGTGTCGGAGGAGACCGAGCGTTATCGGATCGCCGCCACCATGGATAGCAAGATCCCGGTGGTGCGGGATCTGGTGGCGCGGCACGCGGGCGAGCGAACGCTCGTCATCGGCGCGTATCTGGAGCAGCTGGAAGCCCTGTCGACGGCGTTGGACGCGCCCCTCGTGCAGGGATCGACGCGGACGAAGCGCCGCGAGGAGCTGTTCGAGGCGTTCCGTCAGGGTGAACTGACGACCCTCATCGTATCGAGGGTTGGAAACTTCTCTATCGATCTGCCGGAGGCGAGTGTCGCGGTCCAGGTGTCGGGCACCTTCAGCTCGCGCCAGGAGGAGGCACAGCGGCTGGGGCGGATTCTCCGACCGAAGGCGGACGGACGCACGGCGCATTTCTACACGGTCGTCTCGCGGGACACCGTCGACACCGACTACGCGGCGCATCGGCAACGCTTCCTCGCCGAGCAGGGCTACAGTTACACCATTATGGACGCCGACGACGTGGCGGCCTGAGGTCCGACTCCGAGCTCATCACGGCACATTGGACTTACCCGTCGGTACAATCGTCGACGTCGTCCGCTCGCGCCCGTCCGGATCGCCGGGTGGACATGGGAAAACGTTCGCCAGTACGGGAACCCGTACAAACCCGTAGCCGCCCTGAATACTTTTCGCGTTTTTCCGCCTCCGCTACGGATATGTATCGAACTGTGTCTTTATTTGATGTCGTTGTGGCTCTAAGGTGTTCACATGCTGTAAATCCCCGCGACGGGGTGCGAACGGTCGCCCCCGTTCGGACCGAAAGGACGATACGTGGAAATTGACGAATACCGCGTGAGAGGCGCGGGCGGCAAGGTGCGCCGCGTCGGTGACGACGCGCAGCAGTACCTGGAGCAGGCCGTGCCCAAGCTCAGCAGTGGCTTGCAGTGCAACAACTGCCTGTCATCGGTCTCGACGCTGCGCCAAGTGGTGCAGCACTTGGAGACCCGGGCTCGTGGCCTCGCGGCGACGTCGCAGACCCTCGGCGACAACCTGGTGCAGGCCGCGGCCAACCACGGCACCAACGACGTCCAGCAGGGTCGCAACATCACGGCGTTCAGCCCCGAGATCAGCCGAGTCGGAGGTAACTGACCGTGGTGGACTTCAAGGAACTGCGTGAAGTCGTCATCGATCCGCTGATCGAATTCGCCGACCACGCCCGCAAGGTCGCCACCGAACTCGAGCAGTTCGGTACCGAGACCGACATTCAGAAGAAAATCCTGTCCGCAGTGTGGGCCGGTATGGACGCGATCGCCGCGATCAACGCGCTCACCGGACACACCAGCGAGTACACCCGCACCTCCCACCACTTCAAAGAAGTCGACACGATCGTCACCAACCTGGCGAACCGTCTGAAGTGGGCCAAGGAGATGCTGGAATCCGTCATCAGCATGGCGCCGTCCATCCCCGGCGTCATCAACCAGGACGGCTCCATCAAGGTCAACTACGCCGCACTCGGTCCCAACCCGGCACAGGCCGAGATCACCGCGGCTGAGAATCGGGCAAAGCAGGTCCAGGCCTACATTCGCCAGGCCCTGCAGGTCGCGACCGAAGCGGACCAGACCGCCCAATCCCAGCTCGCGCAGATCATGGGCGGCACCGACACGGCCAACCGCACCATGTCGACCACCAGCGGCGAAGACGGAACACCCGGTGAAGGTAAGCCCGGCGAGGGTGAGCCCGGAACCGGCGAGCCCGGCGAGGGTAAGCCCGGCGAGGGCGACCCCGGAACCGGTCAGCCCGGCGACGGGAAGCCCGGCTCGGGTGAGCCCGGAACCGGTCAGCCTGGCGACGGTAAGCCCGGCGAGGGTGAGCCCGGAGGCAAGCCCGGCGACGGTAAGCCCGGCGAGGGTGACCCGGAGCGTTCGAAGACCCAGAAGATCGGCGACGCCCTCAACTCCATCGGCGAGCTCCTCTCCGGCGGTGACGGCAACGCCTCTGGCGACCGTTCGCTGCTCGAGAAGATCGGTGACGTCATGGAGGGCGCCGGTGAGGCGCTCGGTGGCGACGGTGACCGCAACGTCTTCCAGCTCATCGGTGACGTACTGACCGGCGTTGGCGACGCGCTCGAGGGTGACTCCGGAGCGGGTGACCCCGGAACCGGTGACCCGGGAACGGGTGACCCGGGAACCGGTGACCCCGGAACCGGTGACCCGGGAACCGGTGACCCCGGCACTGGCGACCCCGGAACCGGTGACCCGGGAACGGGTGACCCCGGAACGGGTGACCCCGGAACGGGTGACCCCGGAACGGGTGACCCCGGAACGGGTGACCCCGGCACTGGAGACCCGGGAACCGGTGACCCCGGAACGGGCAACCCCGGCGAGGGTGACCCGGGCAACGGAAGCCCTGGTGGCAACCCCGGTGAGGGTGACCCGGGAACGGGCAACCCCGGTGAGGGTGACCCCGGAACCGGCGACCCCGGAACCGGTGACCCGGGAACGGGTAACCCCGGCGAGGGCGACCCCGGCGCGGGTGACGGTGACGGTGATGGCGATGGCGACGGTGAAGACGACGGCGACGGCGACGGGGGCCCGGTCGGGATCCCCGAGCCCATCCCCGGATTCAACGCCGCTCAGATGGCCAACGCGGTGTCGATCATCGAAGCCGGTGAGGCTCTCGGTATCAGCGAGCGCGGCCAGGCGATCGCGATCGCGACCGCGCTGCAGGAGAGCACCCTGCGGAACCTCGCCAACGACTCGGTGCCGGCCTCGCTCGACATCCCGAACGAGGGTGTCGGCAGCGACCACGACTCCGTCGGTCTGTTCCAGCAGCGTTCGCGCTGGTGGGGCCCGATCGAGGAGCTCATGGACCCGACGACCTCCGCGACGAAGTTCTACGAGGCGCTTGAGCGAGTTCCGAACTGGGAGAACATGGAGCTGACGGACGCGGCGGCGACCGTCCAGCGCCCGGCCGAGGAATACCGCGGCGAGTACGCCAAGTGGGAAGACGAGGCGTACGCGATTCTTCGCGCTCGCAACGGCAACTGACCTGGAGATCCTGTTACACGGCGCGGNTGTGGTGTCCGGACACCACAGCCGCGCCGTCCGAAGCTCCCGCACACGGCTCACGTGTGCGGGAGCTTCTTTTGACACCTGTGCCCCGCACGCTTGAGGACGCTCGAACGGTGCCGTCCCGGCATCGCCGATTAGATTCACCCCAGTGGACTGTCCTACAGCGTCAGTCGATAGTGAACGTTTGGAATGATCCCGAACGCCGCCAACGCGATCAGGGCGATCACGACCGCGAGGATCACCCAGCTTCCGGGGTGCGCCATGTTGGTCGTCCAACCGGCGCCCACTCGTCGGTGAACGAGGAACGCCGGGTCGTCACGGTTGAAGTAGACGTTGCCCGCGAGGTGCCAGTACCGATCGTCATCGTGCTGGGTGCGTTGGGGCGCGGCGTCGGCCGGTTCATCGCCGTCCACCGCGGGCAGGCGATGCCCGGCGTCGCCGACGGTGAAGACGAGGACGAGCCATCCCGCGGCGACGACGACCATCGGGACGATCGCCACGATCGTCCACAGGGGCGTATCGGGGATCACGGCCCAGAGGTTCAGCGCCACGAGCATCAGACTGAGGCTTCCGCCGATCGCCGTGGTGAACAGGGTCGTGTAGACGGCGCGAAGGTAGAGCCGGTAGCGACGGGCGGAGGCGATCGGCCTCGCGGCGTCGAGGTCGGGCCGCGACCGCCGAACTCCCAGGACGACCAGGAGGATGACGGCGGCGAGGACCAGCTGCACGATGACCGGGCCGAACGCGGTCCACGGCGTGGTCGGCACCGATTCGCCGCCGGGGTAGACGAGCGGCCTCGGCAGTTCGCCGTAGCGCAGCCCGCCGAGCACCACCGTCAGCGCGATGACGGCGAGAGCGCCGATGAGGCCCCATCGCGGAACCGGCACCGGGTCGGTGCGAAGCGTCGTGTCCGTGACGACGGCCTGGCGCGTGTCGGCGTACCACCGTTGACTCTGTTTCGCCGTGCTGATCGCCCGGTGTGCGAGGCCCATGAGCACGAGGTCCGCGAGGACGCACGCGGTCGTCACCACCGCGCCGACGACCATCGCGTCCGCCAGCGGGCTTCCGGCGACGAGCGCGATCGAGCCGATCGCGCCGACGGCGAGGACACTGCCGCCGTACCGACGGCGTTGCCTCGCCACGACGGGGTCCCGCTCCCGATCGTGGGGGACGCGCACTCCGAACGGCGTGCCGGGGCGGGAC